>CAYOHQ010000045.1:0-13562 GCA_964403805.1 uncultured Thioalkalispiraceae bacterium
GTATGCCTAATTTTGCATTTCTTAGTTTGGCTTTGGTGTGTGGTGTTGGTGCTTATTATATAAAACAAAAAAATGTGTTTAAAAAAAATAAAGAGCTAGTTGAAACAAAAGCACAGCCAGATACTGAATCAGCTGAAGTTCGTGATTTAAGTTGGGATGATGTTACTCCAGTTGATTCTATTGGTCTTGAAGTTGGATATCGATTAATCCCAATGGTTGATAAAGCGCAAGGTGGCCAGTTGATGGGAAGAATTAAAGGCGTTAGAAAAAAATTATCACAGGAGTTGGGCTTCTTAGTACCTCCTGTACATATAAGGGATAATTTAGAGCTACCAGCAACTGCATATAGAATAACCTTAATGGGTGTGACGATAGGTGAAGATGAAGTGCAGCCAGATAGGGAAATGGCGATTAATCCGGGTCAAGTATACGGCAGTCTGCCAGGGGTGGAAACGCGAGATCCTGCTTTTGGACTGGATGCTGTCTGGATAGATGGTACTCAGCGAGATCAAGCGCAAACTTTAGGTTATACCGTCGTGGATGCAAACACCGTGATTGCAACTCACCTAAGTCAATTATTGCAGACACATGCATCAGAATTATTAGGGCATGAAGAAGTACAGCATCTATTAGACAAGTTAATTAGTGTAGCTCCTAAACTGGTAGAGAATTTAATACCCGATACTGTGCCATTAGGTATTTTAGTGAAAATTTTACAGAATTTATTAGAAGAGGGAGTGGCAATACGCGATATCCGTACAATAGCCGAAACATTGGCGGAACATGCTACAAGAAGTCAAGACCCTGACGTTTTAACGGCAGCTGTAAGGATTACACTTGGTCGTTCAATCATCCAACAAATCAATGGCATGGAGGCTGAATTGCCTGTCATTACTCTTGATCCAGGCTTGGAACAGTTATTGCATCAATCAATACAGATGGCTGATGAGTCTGGTGGAAGTGTTGAGCCAGGTTTAGCTGAACGACTTCACTCCGCTTTAACCGAAAGTGCACAGAAACAGGAGTTGGCAGGACAACCTGCAGTTCTTCTGGTTTCAGCTCCATTAAGAGTGATGTTAGCAAGATTTGTTCGCCATATGAATAGCAGTATTTCTGTGTTGTCGTACAACGAAATTCCAAACGACAAACAGATAAAGATTGTTTCAACAGTGGGGCAATCCGATAGTTAAAAGAAAAAAATATTTTAGAATTTCATAGGATGGTAATATGAAGATTAAAAGGTATCAAGCCAATGACATGCGAAGTGCAATTCGAATTGTGCGCAATGAATTAGGTTCAGATGCTGTAATATTATCAAACCAACGTATAGGTGATCAAACTGAAGTTATTGCCGCAATTGATTATGATGAATCTTTACTAAGTGATTCTAGTGTATCTACTGATACTGGATTTGAAACTCAAGAAGATAAATTACGTTCAGATTATTCCGATGATTTGAAATATACACGTAACCTACAACCGAATAAGCATATCGATAATTCTTTACCAAAAAACGTTGAGAAAGAATTGATTTCAAAAATCGAAAAAGAATTACTTGCTAAGTTAGAAAAAAATAATAATAAAAATGCATTATTGGAACCAATGCCTGTCGCACCTGCGGTTCCGGCAATTACTGATATGGAAAAACAAATTCGCGAATTACGAAATTTAGTGATTACTCAATTCTCTGGTATCGCATCAGAAGTTGAATCAAAAAAAAATCCATTACGATCTACCGTTTATAAAAGTCTAATTGCGTTTGGTTTGAGTTCTGAATTGGCAAATGAACTTGCAGATGAAACAGATACAAAAAAAGATTTTGAACATAATTGGCATCATGCTTTAGCTTTGGTGGCACATCGAATTAAAGTAACAAATGACGATATATTATCTGAAGGTGGCGTAGTTGCACTAATTGGCGCTACTGGGGTTGGTAAGACTACGTCAGTTGCGAAATTAGCCGCACAGTTTATATTACGTCATGGAAAAAATTCTGTGGCATTGATTTCGACTGATAGTTATCGAATTGCAGCGCATGAACAATTAAGAACATTTTCACGAATATTAAATGTACCGATGTATGTAGCTACAGATATAGTACAACTGCAATCTGTATTAAATATAGTTAATGATAAAAAATTGGTTTTGATTGATACCGCAGGCATGAGTCAGAAAGACCTGGCAATTTGTAGCCAGTTTAAATCAATCAGAAAACAAAATCCCATTAAAACTTATATGGTATATTCCGTAAACTCACAGAGATCTGTATTAGAAGATGTTTCAACTTCCTGTGCTGGTATTGATATAAAGGCATGTATATTTACAAAATTAGATGAAACAACGAATTTAGGTGGCGCTATATCAGTTTGTATCGAAAAAAATATGCCAGTTTCCTATTTTAGTGATGGCCAAAAAATTCCAGAAGACATGCATATTGCATTTGCACATTCACTAGTAAGTAAAAACATAGCATTCATGAAAGAAGCTCGAAAAAACAAGACGAAATTAAATTCATCGGTAATAGCACAGAAAATGGTGTCACATGCTAACGGTTGATTCTGAAAGAGTGACAAATTTATCAAAGAGTCATATTAAGATGAATACCAAACCTGTTCGTGTTATTGCGATAGCGAGTGGTAAAGGTGGCGTTGGAAAAACTAACGTATCAGTAAATTTGGCTATATCCTTATCGAATGCCGGTAAAAAAACATTAATACTTGATGCTGATTTAGGCTTAGCAAATATAGATGTCATGTTGGGTTTGCAACCAAAATACACACTTCATGATGTTTTTAGTGGACACAAAAAATTAACCGACATTGTTATCGATGGTCCGGCCGGAATTAAAATTATACCTGCATCGTCAGGTATTCAGAAAATGTCAGAATTGTCTACAGCTCAACATGCAGGTCTAATACAGGCGTTTAGCGAATATAATGATGATGTTGATGTATTATTAATTGATGCTGCTGCAGGTATTTCAGATAACGTTGTTACCTTTAGTCGTGCAGCGCAAGAAGTGATTGTGGTTGTTTGTGATGAACCTGCTTCGATAACGGATGCTTATGCATTAATTAAATTATTGCATAGAGATTATAATGTATATCGATTTCATATACTTTCAAATATGGTTCACAGTGCTCAGGAAGGTAGAAGTGTTTATGAAAAGTTAACCAGGGTATCGGATCGATTTCTTGATGTGGCACTTGATTATATGGGTTTTGTGCCATTTGATGATTTTTTACGGAAAGCAGTAAAACGCCAACGAGCAGTAGTAGAAGCCTATCCGAGAAGTAAGGCTTCGATATCTTTTAAAAACCTTGCCGAACGCACACAAAAGTGGCCTTTACCAAAAATGGCGGAAGGGCATCTCGAATTTTTTGTAGAGCGAATGATACAAGGGAATACCAATAATACGGGGTTAATGTAATGAATGGATTAGCAATGTACGCAGCAGCTCAACCAGTGATTGTAAATGACGTTGTAACTTCTCATGCACCTTTAGTTAAACGCATAGCATGTCATTTAATTAATCGATTACCTGCAAATGTACAATTAGAAGATTTAATCCAGGCAGGAATGATAGGTCTGCTTGAAGCATCGAGAAATTATGACGAAAGACAGGGAGCCAGTTTTAAAACGTATGCGGGAATTAGAATTAGAGGATCAATGCTTGATGAAATACGAAAGAATGATTGGGCACCACGATCGGTACATAGAAAATCCCGAATGGTTGCAGAAGCAGTCCGTGAAATTGAACATTTACATGGTCGAGATGCCCGTGATATTGAAATTGCAGAAACATTGGGAATTTCACTTAAAGACTATTATGCAATTCTTCAAGATTCCAGTAGTAATAAAATATTAAGTTTTGAAGATATTGGAATCGGTGATGAATCGATGTTAGACAATTATAGCGATAATGCACCCGGTGTTTTAGATGGCATGCATCGAGCCGATGTACGAAGAATTGTATCTGATGCAATCGCAGGACTTCCTGAACGTGAACGACTGGTGATGGCACTGTATTATGACGAAGAGTTAAATCTTCGGGAAATTGGTGCGGTGATGGGTGTTAGTGAATCACGAGTGAGCCAAATTCACAGTCAAGCTGTTATTCGCTTACAAGCACGATTAAGCACCTGGGATGAGGATTATGAAGATAAGAAAAATATTGAATAATTAATAATAAATTTCCATACATAATATGTATCATCTTTGCATTTGATACTATACTTTACTTCTTCTTCCATAGTTTTTTTCACTTCTCAAACATTTTAATTTCATCTTTTTCTCATACTAAGTATTCAAGTTGCTGCCAGCTAGTGCCGATAGAAAATAGGTAATTATCAGAATTATTAAAATTCTGATATATAGATACTGAATAATAGTTCTAATTTGTCATCTGGAGGCAAGTAGTGGATAAGAACATGAAAATCCTGATAGTGGACGATTTTTCTACTATGCGTAGAATAATTAAAAATCTATTGCGTGATTTGGGTTTTACGAATACCCAGGAAGCTGATGACGGCTTAACTGCATTACCCATGCTTCAAAATGGTGATTTTGAATTTCTGGTAACTGACTGGAATATGCCGGGCATGCAGGGAATTGAATTGCTAAAAGAAGTTCGATCAGACGCAAAGCTTAAAGAAATGCCGGTTTTGATGGTTACAGCTGAGCAGAAACGAGAACAAATTGTGGAAGCTGCCCAAGCGGGTGTTAATGGGTATATCGTTAAACCGTTTACTGCTGCAACTCTTAAAGAAAAACTGGATAAAATTTTTGAGCGAATAGAAAGCGCTTAATAAAAGGGGTTATTCATGGAAACAGAAAATCAGGTAATAACTGATGACAATATTCAACGCATGAAAGTGCTGATCGCCTATATGGAAGAAGGTGATGAAGATCAAGCAAGTAAGTCACTGGATGAAATTGTACGTATTCGTGAAAGCAGTCTTTATACGGAATTAGGTAAATTAACTCGGGATCTACACGATTCATTAAATGGCTTTCAGGTTGATACCCGGTTTAATGCAATTGCAAATGAAGAAATACCGGATGCTAAAGAACGTTTAAATCATGTTATTGAAATGACTGCAAAGGCAGCAGATACAACATTAGGAATGATAGAAGACTCATTACCTATATGCAATGATTTGTGTGATGACGCTATTAAATTAAATTCTGAATTAAAAAATTTTAAGAAAAAAGAAATGAGTGTTGAAGAATTTAGAGGTTTCCTTAAATCATTAAATGAATTTCTGGATGAGTCGGTTGAAAAAAATGGTAAGTTAAAAGAAAAGTTAAATGAAGTCCTAATGGCTCAAGGATTCCAGGATTTAACGGGTCAAATAATTAAACGTGTAATTTTACTAGTGAATGAAGTTGAAGATAAATTAGTGGGAATCATAAAAGTTGCTGGAGCATCAATGGCAGTTGATGAACCAGTTGTTGAAGATAAAATAAAAGCGGAAGGTCCTCATATTCCGGATATCGATAAAGGTGATTTTGTTTCAGGTCAAGATGAAGTAGATGATTTGTTATCAAGTTTAGGTTTTTAAAGGTACTTTGAGATGGCATTAGAAGTAGACGAAGAGTTATTACAAGATTTTCTAATCGAAGCTGGTGAGATTCTTGAGGAATTGAACGAACAATTAGTTGAATTGGAAAATTCACCTGAAGATATGGATATGCTAAATTCAGTATTTAGAGGATTTCATACCATAAAAGGTGGTGCAGGATTTATGGCAATTAATGCTATGGTTGAAGTTTGTCATATATCCGAAGATGTCTTTAACAAATTACGTAATGGTGAACTTCATATCAATGCAGAAATGATGGATACAATGCTGCCAGTTCTGGATGTATTAAATGATCAGTTTGATAAGTTACGTGCTAATGAAGAACCATTACCTGCCACACCTGAATTGTTAAGCGATCTTCAAAAAATTGCTAATGGCGAAGCTGTTTCTGAATCATCTAATGATGAAGAAGTTACTACCGCTAAGAGTGATGAAAAACCTGAAAAGTTAGTGGGTGGTGGAGATGATATCACTGATGATGAGTTTGAATCCTTATTAGATGCTTTAGATGAATCCGATGGTAAAAAAACTACTGTAGTGAGCGCGGCGAGCAGCCAACCAAAAGATGATAACATAACAGATGAAGAGTTTGAGTCACTGCTTGATGAATTAAATAGTAAACCAAATCAGGCAGATGTAAAAGCAATGCCATCCGAAAAAAAATCAGTTGAAAATGATGATATAACTGATGATGAGTTTGAAAATCTGTTAGATGATTTGCATGGCGCTGGTAAAGTTAAATCAGTTTCTGAATCGGACAAAAATAATGTTAAAAAAACAGAAGATGAAAATATAACCGATGAGGAGTTTGATTCGCTATTAGATGATCTGCATGGTAGTGGTAAGGTTCAAGCGACTCAAGAAAAATCTAATTCAAAGACTGAAGATAAAAAGGTAGCCGTTAAGAAAAAGGCTGTAGCGAAAAAAGAAGCTAAAAAAGAAGTTAAAAAATCAGCGGCTTCTACAGAAACAAAATCAACTGCAAAATCAAAACCACAAGCCCCTCAGGCTGAAACGAATGTTCGTGTAGATACTAAACGACTTGACGATATTATGAATATGGTCGGTGAATTAGTGTTAGTTCGAAATCGAATTAATCGCCTATGCGTAATTGCTGGCGATGAAGAAATGCAGAAGGCAGTAGCTAATTTGGATGTAGTTACAGCTGATTTACAAGTTTCTGTAATGAAAACTCGTATGCAACCGATTAAAAAAGTATTTGGTCGATTCCCTCGAGTAGTACGTGATTTAGCTCGAAGTTTAAAGAAAGAAATAAATTTAGAGATGATTGGAGAAGAAACTGATCTGGATAAAAATTTAGTGGATGCTTTGGCAGACCCATTAGTCCATTTAGTTCGTAATTCTGTCGATCATGGAATTGAGATGCCGAATGATCGGGTTAAATCAGGTAAGCCAAAAACCGGTACTGTTATTCTAGCAGCGGAACAGGAAGGCGATCATATTCTATTGTCAATAGAAGATGATGGCAAAGGCATGGACCCGGATGTATTACGAAAAATAGCCGTTAAAAAAGGTTTGATGGATGAATCTGCTGCAGCCAGATTAGAAGAACGAGATTGTTTCAATTTAATATTTATGCCAGGTTTCTCTTCTAAGGAAGAAATATCCGATATATCGGGCCGTGGTGTCGGGATGGATGTTGTAAAAACCCGAATTTCACAATTAAATGGTATTGTTGAAATTGATTCTGTTCTAGGAAAAGGTACAAGGCTAACAATTAAAGTCCCACTAACACTGGCAATTATGCCAACTTTAATGGTGAAACTAGATGAACAATTATTTGCATTACCATTGGTTAATGTAAAAGAAATTTTTAATCTTGATTTAACGAAAACAAATTTTGTTGATGGCCAATTGGTTATTATAGTTCGTGGTAGAACATTACCATTATTTTATCTAAGGCGATGGATGGTTAAGGCTCAAAGTAATGCAGAAATTCCTAGCCAGGGTCATGTGGTAGTCGTGCAAATAGGGACTCAGGAGATAGGCCTAATTGTTGATGAACTTGTCGGACAGGAAGAAGTTGTTATTAAGCCACTAGGCGCATTATTACACGGCACCGTTGGTTTATCCGGTGCAACAATAACGGGTGATGGTGGTATTGCTATAATTCTTGATGTACCGGGTTTAATGAGAAAATACGCTTAAAATGGATTTTATTACTTTACATAAGAACAATATTTGAAATGAGTGGCTATGACAGTAAGAGTTTTAATAGTTGATGATTCTGGTTTTTTTAGGCGTCGAGTAAGTGAGATTTTATCAGAAGATCCTTCGATTGAAGTCGTTGGTTTTGCTGTTGATGGAAAAGATGCCATTGAAAAGGTTAAGGAATTAAAACCAAATGTAGTGACGATGGATATTGAAATGCCTGTTATGGATGGTATAACAGCAACACGGACATTAATGTCTCAATGTCCTTTACCAATATTAATGTTTTCATCATTAACTACCGATGGTGCTAAAGCGACACTTGATGCTCTTGAAGCAGGAGCAGTTGATTTCTTACCTAAACGTTTTGAAGATATATCCAAAGATCGTGAAGAAGCTAAAAAACTATTGTGTGATCGAGTAAAAGCAGTAGTTAGAAGTCGAGTATCGAGCCTTGGAAATAAATCGGCTGTTAGGCCAAAACCTGTTGTAGCGACGAAGAGCGCAAGATCAACCGTACTAAGAACTGCTAAATCAAAAAATACGAAATTACTGGCAATTGGTACTTCAACAGGTGGTCCGATAGCGTTACAACAGGTATTAACTCAACTACCTGCTAACTTTCCATTACCGATTATTTTAGTGCAACACATGCCATCAACATTTACCCCTGCCTTTTCTCAGCGCCTGGATAAGTTATGTGCAATTCACGTTAAACAAGCTGACGATGGAGATGTGTTACAAGCCGGTACTGCCTATCTGGCTCCCGGTGGAAAACAGATGATGTTAGTTGGTAACAGTTCAAATGCTAAACTACAAATAAAAGATGGCGATCAGAGTTTGACGTATAAACCGTCTGTTGATATTACTTTTTCGTCAATAGCGTCAGTATTCCCTGGCGAAACATTAGCAATCATTATGACAGGTATGGGTGCGGATGGTAGAGACGGATCAGTATTACTCAATCAGAAAGGTTCTACCGTATGGGCTCAAGATGAGGCAAGTTGTGTTGTGTATGGAATGCCTGCTGCAATTGCCGAAGCAGGAATAGCAGATAAGATATTACCTTTAGCGGATATTGGTAGATCAATTACCAGTTGGATCTGACTATGAACATGGACATCTTAAGTGTACTCGGCTTGATATTGGGATTTAGTGCAATATTATTAGGACAGTTCCTCGAAGGTGGTCACATGAGTACCTTGATTAATGGCCCGGCAATCTTGATTGTCCTCGGAGGTACAATTGGTGCAGTAATGTTGCAATCGCCGCTAAGTGTTTTTTTACGCGGTATTAAAATGTTTCCCTGGATGTTTTTTACTCCAAAGTTGGAAATAACTCAAACGATTAATAAAATTATTGGTTGGAGTAATATTGCCAGAAAAGAAGGATTATTAGGCTTAGAGGGAATTGAAGAATCAGAGTTTGATCCTTTCGCCAGAAAAGGTTTGCAATTATTAATCGATGGTAGCGAACCGGAAAGTATTCGTTCAATTCTGGATGTTGAAGTTGACACTAAAGAACATTTTGATATTCAAGCAGCAACCATATATGAAAGTATGGGTGGTTATAGTCCTACAATAGGCATTATTGGTGCTGTAATGGGCTTAATTCATGTTATGGGTAATTTGTCTGATCCCAGTAGATTGGGTGGCGGTATTGCTGTTGCATTCGTCGCGACTATTTATGGCGTTGGTGCAGCAAATCTGGTTTTTTTACCTTTTGCCAAGAAACTAAAAAATATTGTCCATAATCAGATGATGTATCGAGAAATGATTATTGAAGGGGTAGTGTCAATTGCAGAAGGTGAAAATCCACGCAACATTGAAACTAAACTCTATGGTTTTTTAAATAATGGCTAGGCGTAAACGACAAGAAGAACATGAAAATCATGACCGATGGTTAGTATCCTATGCGGACTTTATTACGTTGTTATTTGCATTTTTTGTTGTTATGTATTCTATATCTTCCGTTAATGATGGTAAATATCGGGTTTTATCTGACACACTAGTTGCGGCGTTTAAGACACCACCAAAATCTTTGGTGCCAATTAATGTCGGGAAAACATCAACCAGTGAACAAATATCAAAAGATAACAAGGTTTCATTAATTAATGTTAAACCCATTAAATCAAATAAAAGTTTAGATGATGTTAAAAATGAATTAAATGAAAGTTTAAAATCTTTTATTAACGATAAATCAATAAAAGTAACACAAACCAAAAACTGGATATCCGTTGAAATGGATTCAAGTATTATTTATATCAGTGGTAGTTCTAATCTTGAAATTGATGCAATTCCTATATTACAAAATTTAGCCAGAATTTTAGCACCATTACCAAATGAAGTTGAAGTTGAAGGGCATACAGATAATATTCCAATCCATAATGTATTTTATCCATCTAACTGGGAATTATCGGCAGCGAGAGCTGCTCGAGTAGTCAATCTATTTATGAATTCAGGAGTTAATCCAAAACGCCTTTCTGCTATTGGCTATGGCGAGTTTAGACCTCTTACAAGTAATAAAACAAATAGTGGCCGTAAGAAAAATCGAAGAGTTAATGTTGTGATACGAGCCAATAAAAAAAATCAACTTCTACTGGAAAATAAGCCTGATTCAAACCAAAATTAAAGTAATACTATTTAAAGTATAAAACATCAATTTATGTGAGTAATACTGTTTTAAAGATGAAGTGAATATCATGAAAATCTGGGCAATAGCAAATCAAAAAGGTGGTGTAGGTAAAACAACAACAGTTGTTAGTTTGGCTGGTGTTTTTGATACAAAAAATAAAAAAACATTGATTGTCGATTTAGATCCACATGGATCAGTAACCTCCTATTTTGGAAATGATCCAGATAGCTTGGAAAGCAGTGTTTATAAACTTTTTGATAAAACTTCCAGTAATATATCGAACATAATTTTAGATACTGAAATACCAAATATTAAGTTACTACCAGCTTCAACGGCATTAGCTACGCTTGATAGACAGTTGGGTAAACATGATGGTAAAGGTTTGGTGTTAAAAAAATCATTAGAACATATTAAAGATGACTTTGATTATGTTTTGATAGATTGTCCACCCTTGTTAGGAATTTTAATGGTAAATGCTTTAGCCGCTTGTGAATATTTACTAATCCCTGTGCAAACGGAGTTTTTAGCACTTAAAGGACTAGAACGAATGATTACGACAATCAACATGATTATCCATGCACAAAAGCAAAAATTACCTAATTTAATCATACCAACAATGTTTGATCGAAGAACGCGTGCAGCTATCCAGATCTTAAGAACGCTTCGAGATAAATACGGTAAAGATGTGTGGCCTGAGGTAATCCCGGTTGATACAAAATTCCGCGAAGCAAGCCAACGAGGTCTTCCATTACCTGTGTTACACCCTTCGTCAAAAGGTTCAATCGCTTATGACAAGTTGTCACAATATTTATACAGTACAGACACACCTTCATTAAAATTAGTGAATTCAAATGGCCGACCACAATAAAGATGCTGAATTGATAGATGAGAAACAGGCATTATCAATGTTTTTTACCTCATTACTAACTGATACACAAGAATCAGTTTCTATTGAACAAAAAACGAATGAAAAAAAAGAAAATACAGTTTTTTTACCTAATATCCCCACAGAAATTGTCGAACAGGAAATTGTTCAAGCTGTTACCGATGTATCGGAAGTAATCAAACAGCAAGAAAAAATAGTAGAACATAAAATTAACAATATTAAACCTTCAACAGTAGAAGCTCGAGATGTTGAAGAAGCTTTTCAAATAATGATGTTTAAAACTGCGGGTTTAACATTAGCTGTGCCGCTAGTCGAATTAAGTGGCGTAATTACCTGGCCTGATACAGTTACTGAAATGCCAGGACATAAGGAATCTTATTTAGGCATTGTACAGCATCTTGGTAAAAAGGTTCCTGTTATTGATATAGCTCAAATCGTATTTCCACAGGATCGAATTGGGTCATTAATTGATTCTGAATCTCAGGATAGATTACAACGAATTGTGTTTATAAATGAATTTGAATGGGGTTTAGCCTGCGATGCGGTCAATGATGTAATCAGTATTGAACCTGAGCAAGTCAAATGGCGTAAGTCAGGAACTAAAAGAGCATGGTTAGCAGGCACTGTTGTCGAACATATGTGTGCCTTGCTTGATATTAAAGAACTGTCAAAATTATTAAATTCAGATTATTCATAAAGCTTAGTATTAGAATGGAATTTATGGATATCTGATTATTGGCATATTTAATGCAGTATTTATTTAAATAATACTAATGTGCCGGAGTTTTGACTACTGGTAGATTTAGTTAATCAATTAGGAGATTGGTAATGAACCAAGCGGTTGAAAGTGCGAACGATTCTATTTCCCAATGGGTTACTTTTTATCTTGATAGTGAAAAGTATGGAATAAATGTAATGAGTGTTCAGGAAGTGCTCCGTATTACTGACATAGCACCTGTTCCAGGAGCACCGCATTATGTGCTGGGTATTATTAACTTACGTGGTAATGTAGTTACAGTAATCGATACTCGCACTCGCTTTGGCTTAAGTGAAAAAGAATCCGATGATGCAACTCGAATAGTCATTATTGAATCTGACGGTCAGGTAATTGGAATATTGGTTGATAGTGTAGCGGAAGTTGTTGATCTTCGTAAGGCTGAAATCGAAAATACACCAAATGTTGGTAATGATGAGAGTTCAAAATATATTCAAGGAGTCAGTAGTCAAGGAGAACAATTACTGATTCTGGTTGATGTTGATAAGTTATTAACAGAAGAAGAATGGGATGAAGTTTCTTCTTTATAACAAAAAATACTAATTATGGTGGACATCGGAAAATTACCTGGTGTTAAGCAATTATGGCCCTCTAAGCCAGTTAAATCGGTACTCAAGAAAAAAATGAATGACAAAGAAAGTAATAAAAATCAAAATTCGAAAGATAGTGATGATGAAGATAACGATAATAAACATATTGATGAATATGCATAAATCCAAATTATTTCCTAGGTGATATTATGAATATAATTGAATTTTTATTAACAACGCTAACTTTTCCTGTAGCACTGCAAATAGCCAGTTTTTTATTGTTAAGTGTACTGCTTGTGTATTTAGTTAAAACCAGACAACAACGAATTAAAGATTATCATGATATATCTGAATTAAGACGTGATTTACGAGCGTTAACTTCGGCTGCTTTAGGAGTTGGTGAACGGGTTTTAAAAGTGGAACGGCAACAAAGAATTAAAAATAGCGATAATAGTAACAATTCAAATAATATTACACAGCTAACTCATAATAATGAATCATCTTATGAGCATGCGATTCATTTGGTTCAAAAAGGAGCGGACGTAAAAGATTTGGTCAATACCTGTGGCTTAAGTCAGGGAGAAGCCGATTTAGTTAATCTATTACACCGAATAAATAATATTGGTGATAAAAAAATATATAACAATAAAGCCTAAATAACTGTTCCAAATTCTTGAACGTCTATGTGGCTTATGTAGTTTGTATTCCAAAATTAATATTGTTTCTCTAAATTTAGGGTTTGAAATTTTCTGGTACTTTTCCAGTCAGCATATAAGCAAATGAAATTATTTCAGCAATAGCACGATATAATACTTCCGGAATTTCATCTCCAAGATCCAGTTTAGATAATAAAGTTACCAGGTCCTTATCTTCATGTAAGGGAATGTTATTTTCCTCGGCTATTTTTAATATCATATTAGCGATATCGCCGCTACCTTTAGCTGAAATTGTAGGCGCATCAATTTTATTATAGTGCAAAG
>CAYOHQ010000046.1:0-13412 GCA_964403805.1 uncultured Thioalkalispiraceae bacterium
AGAATAATGCTAATAACATCACCAAATAAGTAACAGCCCATTCAATACCATTATTTGAAATAATTAAACTACCTTGTCCGGTTATCCAATCGTAATTTGCATGTTCTTGTAACACTTCTCTTGCTTTACTTAAACGGACAATGGCATCGTTTGCATCGGTACAGTTAAACAAACATGACATTGGGTCAGCGACTGCCTGCCAACCATTTGGCCAGTGGACGCTAACGATTGCAACTAGCATGGTCACCATCAATGGGATAGAGATCCATCGAACACCAAAACCAAATAAAAGCATTATCGCGCCGACGAGTTCGGTTGATGTTGCTAAAAAGGCAAGAAATGTCGGGAAGGGTAGACCTAAACCCCAATCAGAATTTCCAAACCATGCTGCGGTATCGCTAAAGCCATTGTATTTATTGATTCCGGCCATCCAAAATACAGGTACCAGGTACAGTCGTAATGCCAGGGGACCAAGAAAATCTATTTTCCTGGTTTGATCTAATAAGTCTTGCAATCGTAAAAATATATTCATGAAATTGCTCCAGCTTTTTTATTTAATTTTTATACGTGCCTAAAAGTATATTTCGGGTTCGTAACTCTTGCATTGCTTGCAATCCTCCCTCTATGACAACGTTAGGGTCTGGATGGTTCATTTCTTTTGCTATAATCTGTAGTAAATCGCGACCTGTTTTTGGTTCAGCGTTATTATCGGTTTCATCTATCAACTGCAGTAAACGTGCTGTAACCGGGTTTAATTCCATAAAACCGATTTCATCATCAGTGTTTCGATAAACGACGATATAGGTTTCTGACTCAGGAGCCTCCTGTGGTTGAAACGCTGGACTTATTTGATGTACCGGGTAGTGATAGCTTAACGACCATGCTAATGAAGATTTTACAGGAATACCGTCGAGTAAATTACCGTTGGAATCTATTGAGTTAAGATCATTTTCTAAATCACGTAAACCCAGTGCTAATTCAACCCATTCGTAATGTGCGAGCTCGAGTAAGAAAGGGGGATCAGTTTCCTGAATGTCACGATCATTTTCCAGGTATTTCAAAAACTCCCGGGGCATTTCTGAAAATAATGGTGTATGAGCATGATGTATTGAAAAATAGTCGTGAATTAAATCGTGCCAACCATGATCACCATAAATACTTTGGATGACAGGAAAACTGTTCGACATAAAACCTTCGACATTATTATAAAATAATTCGTTGTAGATATTCATCCTGCGTTGTTCTATGTCGGGCGGAGCAGGATTATTTTTGGGATCTCGAATATGCGCAGCAAACTCATATTGCCGACGAATAAATTCAGGTTGACTATTTTTGTTTGATGATTGCATTTCGTGGCTTATGCCATTTTTTTTGATATGACGCGATGGTATCTACTTCTAATAATAATTCGGGTATAGAGGGAATATTAAAATCACGTTCCAGAAGGGTGGGTATTGTGCCGTAGAGTTCGTAAGCTTCTTCTAATAACGCCCATACCGGATCAATAACATCCGATCCATGAGTATCCACTCGAAGATCTTCGGCTTCATCATAATGTCCTGCTATATGAATATAAGAAATTCTATCACCGGGCACTGCTTTTAAATATTCAGAAGCATCATATTGATGGTTAATACTGTTAACGTAAATATTATTTACATCCAATAATAATTTACAATCGGCTTTTTCTAATACGGCATTCAAGAAATCGATCTCGTCCATTTCCTGGCCGGGTGCAGCATAATAGGAAACATTCTCCATTGCTATTTGTTCGCCAATGATGTCCTGAGTTCTTATAATTCGTTGTGCAACATACTCAACGGCTTCTTCAGTGAAGGGGATGGGCATTAAATCGTATAAATGCCCTTCGTCACTACAATAACTTAAGTGTTCAGTGTAATGACGAATATTGTGTTCTTTCATCAAACGCTTTACGCGATGAATAAATGCTTCATCCAATGGAGCAGGGCTACCAATAGACAGCGATAATCCGTGAAATACAAAAGGTGTTTGTTCGGTATAAGTGCGAAATTTTTTGCCCCATATTCCGCCAACACCAATCCAGTTTTCGGGTGCGACTTCCATAAAATTGACTTGGGGGTGAGGATGATCTGCGAGCGAATCCATAATGGAGCGCCGCAGACCTAATCCTGCGCCATGAACGGGGTAGTGATTAGTGTTCATGGAATTCAAATACTCAGCTTACTTCTTGCCGCCGCATTTGCCGTCTTTCATTTTTTTATCGCCGCCACATTTGCCGTCTTTCATTTTTTTATCGCCACCGCATTTACCGTCTTTCATTTTTTTATCGCCGCCGCATTTGCCTTCACCGCATTTGCCGTCTTTCATTTTTTTGTCGCCGCCACATTTGCCTTCGCCACATTTACCATCTTTGCCCGATTTGCCTTTCATGGTACCGCCGCATTTGCCTTCACCACATTTACCATCTTTAGCTTTTTTACCTTTCATGTCGCCGCCACATTTACCTTCAGCAACTTGCATATATCCATTAGATAAATCGCTCATTCCAAATGGGTTTGCGTCTGCAGCTGAGACACTCCCAGTTGCTGCTATTGATACTACTGCAGTGCTAACTGCAATTGAGATTGGTTTTAAAAAATTGTTATTTGACATCGAGTGCCTCCATAATATTAAAAAAATTGAGTTTATTAACTCGTTAGTATATTCAGATAGTTTTATTTATATTCTGAATTATTGTTCTACGAGAATACGTTAATGAAACACTCGCATTGAAAAATAGGACATTGTTGTTCGAGTAAAGTTTCAGAAAAAAAGAAATTTAAGAAACTTTAAAAAGAGTTTGAATAAGAAAAAATTATCCTCTCTCTTCGTAAACTGTTGTTTTATAATTAGTTATTATCAGTAGAACGCTCAGATAATAGCTGTTATTCCATTAAATAAAAAGGATTTAAAGTAGTTTGTTATAAAAATGTGAGAAAATAGACAGAAATTGATAAATCAATTATCTCTCTATACTTAATACCTTCATTAGATTAGTCTAGTCTGACTTGTTTTTGAGCTTTACAACATTACTTTATGGGAATAAATCCGATTATGAATACTTTACGAACAAGCCGTTATCTACTTGTTGGTTTACTGGCATCGCTATTTGCATCAACGCTTGTCGCAAAAGAGACTGTAAGTGTACCCGCCGGGTCTTTTAAAATGGGCTGCTCTAAAGCAGATTCAAAGTGTGATGTAGACGAAGGTCCTGCTGGTGGCATTATTGTTAAATTACCGAGCTTTAAAATTGATAAATATGAAGTAACTGTAGAACAATATCAAAAATGTATTTCCGCAGGCAAATGTGGAACCCCAAAAGACTTTAAGCGTAATAATTACTGTAATTTGAATGCCCCGAATCGTAGCAATCACCCAATTAACTGTGTTGATTGGCAGCATGCCAAATCCTATTGCGAATGGCAGTCCGGTCGATTGCCGTATGAAGCCGAATGGGAAAGAGCGGCTCGCGGTGGTTCAATAACTGCTTATCCGACGGGAAGTAGCATAGATTGTAAAAATGCGATTTTAGATGATAATAAAACAAAAGGTTCGGTTAAGGATGAGTTTGATGGTTGTGGTGAAGATCATACCTGGCCTGTTGCAAGCCGAGCGCCGAATGAACTCGGTCTTTTTGATATGCATGGCAATGCAGGAGAATGGACAGCAAACTGGTATGACAAAGATGCAATTGTAAATTTTTATTCAAAAGGTAATTTAGCCGCGCCTAAAACAGGTAAAAAACGCGTCGTTCGCGGTGGTTCATGGGATGAAAATGTTCAAAATCTTCGTAACTCCTATCGCAACGTAAAATTACCCGATAGCGGATCTTCAGTCTATGGTTCGATTGGCTTTCGCTGCGTGTATTGATTTATAACAGTTTAAGCAAGCAATTTGTGTAAAGTGATTCATCGGGTAAAACATTATCCCGTTGTGCCTGCCATATCATTTGCCCTAGACATTCCATCATATGATGTTCGACTGTATGTTGCTCCTGATATTTTGTTAATAATTGCTGGTATATCTCAGTAATTTGCTCAGGGCGATTTGTCGATAATTGCTCATGAATCGAGATATGCATTGCCATATGCAAAAATGGGTTAGATTCACCATCATCAGGAAGATAATCTTTATTAATAAAATCATTTTCATTACCTAACATCTCATGATATTCCGGATGTAAATTAATAATGTTGACTATAATCTCTTCCATTGCAGACAAGGTTTTGTTTTCAAGATGATTATTCCATGCATCAAAGAATATTTTTCGGAGTTGAGAGCGGTCTTGGGAAAACATAGTTTGTTATATCGTACTAATTTGTAATATTCTAAAAAAGAGAAAAAATAGGATTTGGAACCGGGATAGCCCAATCAAGACCGTGTGCCGCACGACTGCAGGGATGCAGGAGGTAGAGCAACGCAGGAGCAGTTGCCGCAGGACGCGGCACCCGAGCAAGCCATGGATGGCAGTGTTTTGCGAGTCTTGATTGGGCTATCCTGGTTCCGAAGCCGGCGAATTTTGTATGAAATTGTTTATACTTCATATTTTTAAAATAGTTTAAATAGTTATATTTAATAAATTAATTGTTTATTCCAGATTTTTATCTTCAAATTCACATAAGTCTTCAATAACACAGGAACCACAACGTGGGCTCCGAGCGATGCAGGTGTATCGTCCATGCAATATTAACCAATGGTGAGCATCAAGTTTAAATTTTTCTGGAACATTGGCCAATAAATTATTTTCTACCTCTACAACATTTTTACCCGGTGCAATTCCGGTTCTGTTTGAGACTCTGAAAATATGTGTATCCACTGCTATTGTCGGATGTCCAAATGCGGTATTTAATACTACATTTGCCGTTTTACGACCTACACCCGGTAATGCTTCAAGTGCCACTCGATCATCAGGTACTTCGCTATTGTGTTCGTTGACTAAAATTTTACAGGTTTTAATAATATTTTTACCCTTGGTATTGTATAGACCAATGGTCTTGATGTATTTCTTTAAACCGGATTCGCCCAAATTTGCCATTTTTTTAGGGGTGCTCGCTTTTTTAAAAAGCGCTTCAGTTGCTTTGTTGACACCTTTATCCGTTGACTGGGCGGATAAAATAACTGCAATTAACAATTCAAATGTAGAACTGTAGTTTAGTTCAGTTGTTGGTTCTGGAATGTGTTTTTTTAAACGATTAAATATAGCGTGGCGTCGTTGAGGCGTCATAATTTTTTTTAAAATAAATTATACAGGTTCTGTAACAACAGGTGTAACTGAAACAGTTACTGATTTAGATACTCTAGCTTTTTGAAATTTATCAATTGCATTTTTAAGCGCTACTAATAATCCTAATCCTATGAATGCACCTGGTGCAAATACGGCAAACAGAAATCCTCCATCGTATAGCGTGACTGTGAGCCATTCACTTCCAGAGCCAAACATTAACTCAGCTTGTTGAAGGAAAGTTCCAAAGCCAATTATTTCTCGCATAGTACCCAATACTAGTAGAACAGCCGTAAACCCCAGCCCCATAAATAATCCATCCAGAGTGGAGTGGATGGCATTATTTTTCGAAGCAAATGATTCTGCTCTAGCGATTATAATGCAGTTAGTTGTTATGAGAGGAATAAATACACCTAATATTAAATACAGTTGATGAAAAAATGCATTCATGAATAATTCAATTGCGGTTACAACTGCAGCTATGATTAAAACAAAAACTGGAATGCGAATCTCAGGGCGAATCCAGTGTCGAATAAGCGACACAATTAAATTCGTAGCGATTAGGGTTAAGGTTGTTGCCAAGCCCATACCCAGAGCATTAATAGCGGTATTTGAAACAGCCAACATTGGGCATAAGCCAAGTAACTGAAATAATGCCGGGTTATTATCCCATAAGCCATCTCGAATGATTGTTTTAATACTCATAATTATTAATTAGCGTTATTTATTCTTTATTGGTTAAATTTTTTATTTGTCTGTGCTATTGCGATTTTTCTGATTCAGTTTGAACAGGTTTTTCATTAATTTTAAATAAACTATCACGATTGTCTCGAAAATATAATAGGGTATTTTGTACGGCTTTAACAACAGCCCGAGGTGTAATGGTGGCGCCGGTAAATTCATCGAATTGGCCACCGTCTTTTTTTACTGCCCATTGTTGTTTTGATGTGTTTTTTAAAGATTTCCCTGTAAATTGGTTTATCCAGTCAGATTTACGTATATCAATACCATCACCAAGCCCGGGAGTTTCTATGTGTTTTGAAACACGCACACCGCCTAATTCACCATTATAGTTAATAGCAACGAGTAAAGAAATTTTACCATTATACCCATCAGGGGCTATCGAATTGATGATAACAGCAACGGGTTTGGATTTCATACGAGCTCGATAAATTCCAACAGGTTTTGTACTACCCAGTAAATTAGGTTCAGTTACATAAATTACGTCATTAAAGATATCGTTATCGCGTTGATTTTCAGGGATGATTATATTTAAGCTTCGTAATATAAAATGCCGTTGTTCTGCTAGTATTATTGGTTTTGTTATAATATCAGTATACGACAGTATAACAGTGCCCGTTAAAGCAAACAGACCTAATACAATAGCATTTATTGTCATGTTTCTTACAAACATTTTATTTATCCGGGTGACCAAATACACGCGGTTTTGTGTAATAGTCAATGGTTGGAACAGCCATGTTCATTAATAATACTGCAAATGCAACACCATCGGGGTAACCACCCCAGGTTCGGATAATATAAATAATAATTCCAATTCCTGTAGCATAATATAATCGACCTTTAGTTGTTGTTGCTGCAGTTATCGGATCGGTTGCTATAAAGAATGCACAGAGCATTGTAGCACCTGAAAATAGATGAAACGTTGGTATCATAAATTCATCGGGATCGTAGGTATTAGCAAACATCGCCATGATAAATAATCCTGCAAAAACGCCAACAGGAATGTGCCAACTAACAATTCTTTTGAACAGTAACCATAGGCCACCTAACAAGTACATTAAATTAATCCATTCCCAATGTTTACCACCAAAATTCCCAAATAAATAACTTTTAGATTTTTGTATTTCTTCAACCGTATTATTTAATCCGAGTTGCGTTTTGACTGTATCGAGTGGCGTTGCCATCGTGATACTGTCGTAGCTGGTATTTTCCGGGAATAAACTAAAGAAACTGTAATTGAAATATTCAGTAAAATTTAAATGGTGTAAGTTTGGCACAACCGACATAATCTCATCGGAGTGGGGCGCAACCCACGATGTCATGTGCAGTGGAAATGAGATTAATAGTACCGCATAACCTACCATAGCAGGATTAAACGGATTATAGCCTAAGCCGCCATAAAGCTGCTTGGCGATTATAATTGCAAAACCACTACCAATTAATGGTATCCACCACGGTACAAAAGGCGGGATAGCCAAAGCGATTAATAGTCCGGTTACTACAGCTGAGCCATCAAGAAGAAAAGGTTTTATTGGCCGTTTGCGTAATTTTAAAATTAAAGCTTCCAAAGCCACGGCTGAGATAACGGCTATTACCAAATTAATTAATACGCCGCCCCCGAAAAATAGTGTAAAGGCAATAATGCCCGGGATTAACGCTAGAATAACGTTCAACATGATACTACTAACACTTAATGGCTGGTGTATGTGTGGTGAACTTCTAAAGGGTAATAAATTCATATTAATCCGTTATTTTTCATGGGCTTTTTTAATTTTTTCTTCACGTTGTTCTTTTCTACGCATATCTATTTCTTCGATAGCATGTTTTTGTTCAGGTGTCAGGTTTGAAATATTTTTTCGAACTGTTTCCTGTGTGTTTCGTTTTTGTTGTAATCTTGCCATTGCTTCGGCAACTAAATCTTTTTTGACTATGGCCGATTTTGTTGCAGCAGGTTTAAATTTTGTTTCTTCTGATACATTCGATTTTTTATTTTTTAATAATTCTTTTTTCTTTCTTAATTTTTCAGCTTTTTCCAGTTTTTCACGTTCTAAACGAAATTCCCGAAATTCATGACGTTCACGTGCGATATCTGCTTTTTGGGTTTCTCGTTCTTGAGCATAAATAGCCGTTTTGGCATAACGGTAATATTGCACAAGTGGTATCTGACTGGGACAAACATAAGCACAGCAACCACATTCAATGCAATCAAATAAATTAAATTTTTGTGTGCCATCAAAATCTTTGGCTTTTGAATACCAGTATAATTGTTGCGGTAACAATTGTGCGGGACATACCCGGGCACATTCGCCACAACGAATACAGGGCATAATATTTGATTTTGTTTCTGTTTTTTGTTTTAAAGTTAAAATACAATTTGTCGTCTTAATAATTGGGGAGTTTTCATTATGTAGATTAAATCCCATCATTGGGCCACCAATAATAATTTCATCTACATCATCATGATTAATTTTGCATTGTTCCAGTAATTCTGAAATTGGTGTTCCAATTAAGACTTCAAGATTCTTTGCATCTGTAATTCCATCACCTGTAACGGTAACATAGCGAGAAATTAATGGCTCTTGAATAGCAACTGCCCGATAAATTGCTAATGCAGTGGCAACATTATGACAGCTGACATTAATATCAATTGGTAAACCACCGCTGGGTACTTCCTGTTTAGTTAAAACCTTGATTAATTGTTTTTCACCACCAACTGGGTAAATAGTGGGTATTCGCTGAACTCGAATAAATTTTAATTCTTCTTCAGTTAAGACATCAACTAGTGCCTTATAGGCTTCTGGCTTATTGTCCTCCAGTCCGATGATACAATTTTCTGCTTGCAAAGCATGCTGCATTATTAATAATCCGTTAATAATGTCTCTTGGTTGGTCTTGCATAATTTTTGCATCGCATGTGATATAGGGTTCACATTCAGCACCGTTTAGAATTAATGTTGATACCTTATTATTGTATCCTGGATTCATTTTAATAAAACTTGGAAAACCTGCACCTCCAAGTCCCACTATTCCAGCTTCACGAATTATGTTCCGTAGGGCACTTGGATCAATGTTTAAAAAATCCGGTGACGGATCTTTGCGCCAACGCCAATTTTCCTGACCATCAGTTTCAATCACAATACAAAGTGCAGTTTTACCTGATGGATGAGCGACGGGTAACTCTTCAATTGCAGTTATAGTTCCGGAACTTGGGGCATGGATTGCAGCACTGATATAATCTGTAGCTTTAGCAATTATCTGTGCTTTACGTACTTTCTCACCAACAGCGACGATTGGCTTGGCAGCTGCACCGATGTGTTGTTGCACGGGTATATATAACTTTTTAGGTAATTTGGCCATTTCGACCGGGCTAGTGAGTGATTGTTCCTTATGTTGTTCTAATTTTAAACCACCATGAAAATGGCCCAGACTATTCCAGTGCATCATGATTGTGCTTCTCCTGAATCAATTTTTTCTTCAGGTTTGCTAAGCTTTGCAATGATCGACTCCAGCGGATTCTGTTCTCGAGGATCTTTTTCGAGTGGTGTCGGTGGATAGGGCCATTTCCAGTATTTTATTTCTTCATTAATTGGTTCCATAGTAATGCAATCAACCGGGCAGGGAGGAATGCACAACTCGCAACCGGTACATTCTTCGATGATAATAGTATGCATTTGTTTAGCTGCACCGAGAATACAATCAACCGGGCAGGCTTGAATGCATAAAGTGCAGCCAATACATACTTGTTCATCAATCAATGCGACTAAGGTTTCTTCAATATGATTACCATGTTCCTCATTTAATGGCAGGGGTTCTCTATCAAGAAGATCTGCAAGCGCATGGATTACTTGCTCTCCACCTGGAGGACATTGATTAATTTGAGCTTCACCATCGGCAATTGCCTGAGCATAAGGGCGACAACCGGCATAGGTACATTGACCGCATTGAGTTTGTGGTAATAAAGCATTGATTCGATCAACGACAGGATTTTCTTCAACTTTAAAATATATCGATGCAAAACCTAAAATTAACCCGAATACTATCGCGAGAATCGTTACTATGAGAATGGCATTAAGCATGTTTTAAATTTTTATTAAACCTGAAAAACCCATAAAAGCCATGGCCATAAGCCCGGCAGTAATTAACGCTATCGATGAACCCTGGAAAACTTCGGGTACATCGGCTGCAGCAATTCGTTCACGCATGGCAGAAAATAATATTAGTACTAAGGAAAATCCGAGTGATGCACCAAAACCATAAAGGAAAGATTCAATAAAATTGTTTTCTTCATTGACATTAAGTAACGCGACACCAAGAACGGCGCAGTTGGTTGTAATTAATGGCAGGAATATTCCTAATACCTGGTAGAGCAGTGGGCTGGTTTTTCTGACACTCATCTCAGTAAACTGCACAACAACGGCAATTACCAAAATAAAGGTGATTGTCCTGAGATAGCCTAAGCCAAAGGGTTCAAGTAGGTATGCATTTACGAGGTAACTGCAAACAGACGATAAAGTTAATACAAACGTTGTCGCCATTGACATGCCGATGGCGGTGTCGAGCTTGCGGGAAACGCCCATAAACGGGCACAAGCCAAGGAACTTAACTAATACAAAGTTATTGACCAGTATAGTGCTGACTAGAATGAGGACGTATTGAGACATACCTTATTATATCAATTATTTAAGTAGTGTGAGTTTATCATGAGTACTATATATAGAATAGCAATTGATACTTTATGGCGCAGATTTGAACTCAGAGTATTTAATGTACATATTAATATCAGGGTCTTGATGCCCGATTACTGCTAATATTGCCTGAAATTACAGGATGTTTATATGATTACACTAGTGCAAGCTGAATTTGTTAATAAAAAACATTGTGATGATTATGTTAGATTATTAAACGACTATGCCATTGATGTTATGGGTGGTGGTACGGCGCTTGATTCACGAGTGCGCGATGAGCTTGCTAACGAAATAGCAAAACGTGACAGTATTTCGGTTTTTCTGGCTTATGAAAATGATAATGCTGTAGGCTTAATTACTTGTATCGAGGGTTTTTCGACATTTCAATGCAGTCCTTTAATGAATATCCACGATGTTTATGTTGCTCCAGAATTTAGAGGTATGGGTATTTCAATTACGTTATTACAATCTGCAGAACAGTGGGCAAGAAAAAAATCGTGTTGTAAATTAACTTTGGAAGTTTTACAGGGTAATACCATAGCAAAATCGGCATACCAAAAATTTGGATTTAGCGGATATGAATTAAATCCTGAAATTGGTAGTGCATTTTTTTGGGAAAAGAAATTGAACTAATATAATATTATTTTTATGACAACTTCAAATTTACCAATTTTATATTCTTTTCGACGGTGCCCTTATGCCATGCGCGCCAGAATGGCGCTAGTGTACAGTGATGTGAAAGTAGAGTTACGAGAAGTTGATTTAAAAAACAAACCAGATGAATTATTAACAATATCACCCAAGGCAACTGTACCGGTATTATTACTTAATGATGGAACACTTCTAGAAGAAAGCCTTGATATTATTCAGTGGGCAATTTCAATTCAGGATCTTGATGGCTGGAAAAATTTAAATACAGAGCAAGCAAAACTAGCTAAGTTATTAATTAATGAAAATGATTCTGATTTTAAAACGCAATTGGACAAATACAAATATTCACAACGATTTCCAGAACAATCAGAAATTTATTATCGGCAACAAGGAGAAAAATTTTTAACAAGCTTAAATGAAACCCTAGAAAATACACACTATTTAGTTAAAAATAACTTAACATACGCTGATATAGCAATTGCACCTTTTATCCGTCAGTTTGCTAATGTTAATAAAGACTGGTTTGTAAATTCTGAATATAATTTAGTGGTTCAATGGCTCGATGGTATTCTTGAGTCTCAGCTGTTTGATAAAACAATGCGCAAATACGATGTATGGAATAAAGAGCATGATAAAATCATTTTCCCATAACAATTCACAACGGTATTTATTATTAATTAGTTTAGTGCTTGTTATGAATATCAGCTTTGCTGAAATATATAAATGGGTTGATGACAAAGGTGAAGTTCATTTTACTGATCACCCACCGGAAAATCAAAATACTGAAAAAGTGACAGTCAAAATCAATACCTATACGAATGTTAGTGTTTCGAAAAATATATTTTCATCCAATGAAAATAAAAAAATAATTATGTATAGCACTACCTGGTGTGGTGTTTGTAAGCGAGCAAAAAAATATTTCCAGAAAAACAATATTACTTTTACTGAATATGATGTTGAAAAGAGTAATAAGGGTAAACGTGATTATAAAAAAATGAATGGCAAAGGCGTTCCAATATTTTTGATCGGTTCGAAACGATTAAATGGGTTCGATGCGACAAAATTTAATCAAATCTATGGATCTAGCCCTTAAATCGGTAATAAATTGATAATTTTAGTTACTCCGGATTACCACTTGAGACTGAATGCGTGTAAAATGGTATCAGTTTTAACAGTTAATGAAGGTAAGCAAATGATAGTTAAAGCAGTTCGTGAAGGACTCGGTCGATTTATCGTATTAGTTAATTATTTAACCCGACCAACAAAAATAGAACGTCCCGTTCGTATCCAGCAAGAAATTGATGCTACTGCAAAAGGATTATCACTATATCAGTTTTATGCATGTCCATTTTGCGTAAAAACACGACGTGCAATCCATCGTTTAAATGTTCCCGTTTCTTTGATTGATGCACAAGGCAATCAGCAAAACAGAGATGATCTATTAAACGGTGGTGGTGCAATTAAAGTTCCCTGCTTACGAATTGAAGCGAACGATAACATTACCTGGCTGTATGAATCAAACGACATTATTAGTTATTTAAATGATCGATTTGATGATACTGTAAAAACTGATAATCAATCAGGTTCTTCATTACATTAATTTTCGCTTTAAGTCATACCAAAAAGTCGTTAAGTCTCAATGACATTACCGCCTGACATTATTATAAAACAAACACAGTGCTGGATAAATAAGGTTATTGTAGCCTACAATTTTTGCCCGTTTGCCAAGCGAGAACTGGAACGTAATCGCGTTTATTATAAAGTTAGTAACGATAGTTCAATGGCTGCTGCACTCGAATCGTTTATATCAGAATGTTTCAGGCTTGATGCAAACCCTGATATTGAAACTTCATTTCTAATTTTCGCTAATGACTTCACTGATTTTACAAGCTATCTTGAGTTAGTTGATCTGGCTAATGAATTATTACTTGCGCAACACTATGATGGTATTTATCAAGTTGCCAGTTTTCATCCGGATTATTGCTTTGCTGAGACAAAACAAGATGATCCATCCAATTTTACTAACCGCTCGCCTTTCCCGATGCTACATTTATTACGAGAATCCAGTATGACACAAGCATTAGAAAACTATTC
>CAYOHQ010000047.1:0-13369 GCA_964403805.1 uncultured Thioalkalispiraceae bacterium
AAATAATGAAACTCAGGAAATAGGTTTTGATACTCAAATTGAAATTGATTCATCATCCTTAGATCTTGATAAATTAGATTCAGCCGATGAGACTAAAGATGTTGGATTGGACGCACCACTTGAAATTGATACTAGTTCTTTATCATTAGACGATAGCCCGGATTCAGAAGGTGAAGATACCAGTGTTGTTCATTTAAATTATGATGGTACACAAAGCGAAGAATTTATATTAGAACCAGGTCTGTCATTAGAAGTTGATAACAATGAATCAGAACCCGATTCTAGCGATAATGAAGGAGATAAAGCGCAATCAGGATTAGAGTTAAATAGCGAAAATAGTAATGCAACGGAGCTGACATTCGATTCGGATATTTCTCCGCCTGATAGCGAGGGCTCCCCCGACCCTTTTGACTTAATGAAATCGGATAAGCTGCCTCTCACGGAACAAAACGAATCCAGAGAGGCAGGGGATACTATTGCTCCTGAAGTAAAGCAAACCGCAATTGATAAATTATCTAACACATTAGTATTGTGGTATGAAAATAGTGAACATGAAGAAATAATTAATCAGTTAAGTAAACTGCTTAGTGAAATAAACGATCAACTTTCCAGTTCCGGAAATGAGAATGCGCTTAAAATTATTCTTGATATGGAAGGTATTGTTAAGTGTGTTGTCACTGGTGAAGAATCACTAAACGATGATTTAATTAATACATTAAACTGGGCAAAAGATACGCTTGTTGACTTAATGTCTGATACTGGTGTCGAGCAAGCCGATGCTGAAGAATCCGTAAGTGAAGAGTTTGTTATAACTGATGAATTAAGTGTTGATTTTAACCCAAGTGATAAATTAACGAATATTAATGCAGAACCACAAGAGCAAGTTGAACAGAAAACAGAAGCACCAAACAAAACCGGCAGAACTTTTTTAGCTGATATTGATGAAGAAATAATTGAGATATTTATGGAAGAAGCTCAAGAAGAATTTGATAATATTGTTCGTTTATTATCGGTATGGAAAGAAAATACAAGTGATGAGAATTCACTTAAAGACATGCGTCGTTCATTTCATACTTTAAAAGGTAGTGGCAGATTAGTTGGTGCTGTTGAGTTAGGTGAATTTGCCTGGACTTTTGAAAATATGCTGAACCATGTTATTGATGGTGCCATTGAAACCAGCCCTGAATTGTTTGAAACATTGGATCAGGCTGTTAACGTATTCCCTATTTTGTATGATCAAATTAGTTCTGGTAAAAAACTGGACCATCACATATTACAATTGATGGAAATTGCGGAAACATTGAGTTTGGGGAAACCTGTAGATAATAAAATGTTTACAGCTCAAGGTACTGAGGCTCAATCAGATAGTAATGCAATTAATAGCAGCGAATCAAATAGCTTTACGTCAGAAGAATTTCAAATTAATCAGGAAGGCTCGTCAACTGATAATATAACAGGTGAAAATGTTATTGATATTAATGTTGGTGATTTAGCTGATAGCGCAGATACTCAGGAAATACAAAACACATTTAATCATGACGAACAAACACAAGAGATATCGGATTTTGAGTTAAATGAATTAGAATTAAGCACTGAAATTGAACTCGATAGTGTAGCTGAACAAAATCAAAAACTGATTGATTCACAAGAAGTAGTACTGCCCGACGATAAAATGACATCTGATGATGTAGGTACTTTGGATATTGCTGATATTTCAGCCGATACCGAGACTGTTGATAATTCGAATATTGTCGATAGCAGTGATGAAGATGATACCGCGGAAATTGTGCTTGCGGATGATACCAGCTCAAGTGTTGATCCGGTATTATTGGACATTTATAAAAATGAAGCAAAAACGCATATCGAATCTCTGCATCAGTATATCTATAACTGGAAGAATGAAAATATAAAAAATGCCACACCCGATTTAGTACGCGCTTTACATACACTTAAAGGTAGTTCTCGCACCGCAGGTTTGATCCCATTATCCCAGACTTGTGCAGGACTTGAGCGAATAGCAAAATATTTAGAAGATAATACTCAAGACGTAAGTCCGGATGTACTGACACTATTAGAAGAAAATATGGCTTATGCCGAAGTTGTTGTTGCAACAATTGATGACTCTGAAGCAATTGTTCCGGACAATGAAACACTTCTGAAAAATATACACACTGTATATGAAAATCTGCTTCATGAAGAAAAAGTACCTGAGATAATTCCACCTGAGACTTTATTAGAGCAACCATCAATTGTATCACACGATTACGATGATGAATTATTAGAAATTTTTCTTGAAGAAGGAATAGAAATACTGGACGACAGTGATCACTGTATCCATGACTGGATTGCAGATGAAGATAATCCTAAACACATAGAAGCATTACAGCGTTATTTACATACTTTAAAAGGTGGTGCCCGTATGGCGGGTATTACTGAAATTGGTAACCTGAGTCATAGTATTGAATCATTATTAACCGCTATTGTTCAAGGTGATTTAAAAGCGAATAAGGATGTATTTTCAGTTCTACAAAAATCTCATGATCAGTTAGTCAAGATGCTAGAGCAAATTGCTTCAAGACAAGCATTGGATACAGGCGAATTGTTATTGAAACAGGTCGATGCACTACTTGCCGGTAAGCCAATCCTGGATGCGGCGATTGATGAAGAGTTTGATGAACTACCAACTGAAGAAAATTTAGCTCCGGAAATGGATGGTGATATCGATCTGGATAATGAACAAATAGAAGAACAAGCTGAGAATACCGAAATTCAGATTGCGATTGACTCTGATGTTGAATCAGAACTTAATCAGGAAGAAGAAGAATTTGATGAAAGCGTACTAGCAGGAAAAATATCAGAGTCCTTATATGAAAATCTTTCAAATACGTCTGATGTAATTGATCTTGAAAGTAATGTAATACCAATTGATTCTAATGGTTTACCGATTGATACAATCCCGGTTGTCGCTGACATTACGCCAGCAAATAAGAAAGAAACTGCTTCTCGACGTGGCGGTGGCGAACAAGTTCGTGTGAAAGCTTATTTACTTGATAGTCTGGTTAATTTTGCCGGTGAAGTTAGTATTTATCGTTCGCGCATGGAACAACAGGTTAATACTTTTAGATATAACCTGGTTGAGTTTGATGACACCGTTTTACGCTTACGCTCACAATTGCGACAATTTGAAATTGAAACAGAGACACAAATGCAATCGCGCTATCAAAATGAAACAGACAAAATGCATGTTGATTTTGATCCACTGGAGTTTGATCGATTTACACAAATGCAACAATTATCTCGTGGCATGCTTGAAAGTCTAAACGATTTGGATAGTTTGCGTGGAATATTATCTAACTTAACACGTGAGTCCGAAACATTATTGGTACAACAATCCCGGGTTAATACCGAGTTACAAGAAGGATTGATGCGCACCCGCATGGTTCCATTTTCGGGACAGATTTCCCGTTTACGTCGTATTGTTCGGCAAACGGCTGAAGAACTTGATAAACAAGTGGAGTTGAAATTATCCGGTGTTGATAATGAAATCGACCGAACAGTACTTGAAAGAATATTAGCACCCTTAGAGCACATGCTTCGAAATGCAATTGCGCATGGCATTGAATCTCCTGAGTTACGTACAGAAAAAGGAAAAGATATCAAGGGTGAAATTAATCTGATAGTCGATCGGGATGGGTCAGATTTAATTGTGACTGTGAGTGATGATGGCGAAGGTCTAAATTTAGAAGCTATTCGCGAAAAAGCAATTGAGCTTGGTAAAATTGAAGCTGACGCTACAGTATCCGATCAAGTTTTGTTTGATATGATTATGGAACCCGGTTTTAGTACTGCAAGTGATATAACACAAATTTCCGGTCGTGGCGTTGGTATGGATGTTGTTAATAGTGAAGTACAGCAACTGGGTGGTGTTTTTCATATCGAATCTGAACAAGGTATCGGTTCTAAATTCAGTATTCGCTTGCCATTAACGTTATCGATTACACGTGCACTAATGGTTAATATTGCTGATGAAACATATGCATTACCATTATTGAGTGTTCAGGGGATTGAACGCATCCCATCTAATGAAGCTGTTAAATTATTTGAGAATAAAAATACGACTTATAACTGGGTTGGTGAAGACTATAAACTAATTCATTTAGCATCTGAAATGGGTTTAGCTAAACCCGAAATTTCCGCAGATAATAAAATGATGCCACTACTACTCGTTAGAAGCGGAGAATACCGTGCAGCAATTGTTGTTGATCATTTAATTGGTAGTCGTGAAATTGTTGTTAAAAATATCGGCCCGGAATTAAGTGTTTTACGTGGTATTTCAGGTGCCACGATTATGGGAGATGGTAAAGTCGTATTAATACTGGATTTGAGTGTACTGATTCAATTAACGATGTCGATTGATTACAATGCTGATGCAGTCGAAATGATAGAACACGATGTTGATACGGCTATTAATATAATGGTTGTCGATGATTCCATCACAGTAAGAAAAGTGACCACACGCTTCCTTGAGCGAAACGATATGAATGTCACTACCGCTAAAGATGGTGTTGATGCTCTTGCTCAATTACTCGATTATGTCCCTGATGTTATGTTGTTAGACGTCGAAATGCCGCGCATGGATGGTTTTGAATTAGCCAACAATATGCGTAGTGATGAAAGATTAAAAGACGTACCAATAATTATGATTACTTCTCGTACTGGTGATAAACATCGCGACCGAGCGATGGAACTCGGTGTTAATGCTTATATTGGTAAGCCATATCAGGAAATCGAGTTGTTAGAGAATATTCACAAATTTACTAAAAAGTAAGCAATGTTGTGTACACTATTATCGAATATATCGAAATTAATATAACATAATCTACTTATTTTAAGTCTAACTATTTATCTTAGACAATTTTTTGCACAGAGAATAAATATTGTCTATGATGTTTTCTTATGCCAATGAGTGAAAATACAACAATTAATGTTTCGATAGCATCTGAGTCAGTTCAGCAGCGTAACCAATTACAATCTGCATTGGAACGCAATGGATTAGATATTGGCGTTAATGAACCATTGAGTCTGGATTTTATTTCAAAGTTGGAATTGTGCGCCAGCGAAGTGTTGATTATTGATCTTGATGAAGATGCAATAATTGATGATGATCTACTTGATGTTGTACTCGAACATATAAATATTCCGATCATATTTAATGATGTTGCCGCAATGTCGGCTTTAAATAATAAAGCGTTGAATAAATGGCATTGTAATCTGACAAAAAAAATATTTAAGGTAGCAGGCTATTCTGAGCAATTTGTTTCTTGTGTTTCTGATACCGATGGCTCGGTAGTTCGGGCGCCCTCTATTTATGAATCTCAAGAAATGTCACTTTCGAATATTCATCTGAGTCATTTAAAATTAGCTCAAAATGTTTGGGTATTAGGTGCCTCTTTAGGAGGGCCAGAAGCGGTTAAACGATTTTTAAATGCACTCGAACCCGATATTGATGCATCGTTTATTGTTGCCCAGCATTTGGGAAGTAATTTTGTTAAATTGCTAGCCGAGCAGTTAACTCGAACAACACCATTTACGGCGATGAAACCCCGAGTTGGTCATGTATTACGACACGGTGAAATTTTAGTAACGCCGGTTTCTGAACGTCTTGCTGTTAACCCAATTGGTGCAGTCGAACTGCGTAGTTTGGATGAATCTGCAGCGTATTCACCTTCGATTAATCTTGTATTAAAAGATGCAGCAAAACGTTTTGGTAGTAAGTCCGGAGCAATCATTTTTAGTGGCATGGGGGATGATGGTGTTGATGGAATCGAATACATGAACCAGGCTGGTGCTCCAGTTTGGGCGCAAGATGCCGATAGTTGTGTTATCAGTAGTATGCCAGATCAGGCTCGCAATACTGGTCTGGTGGATTTTTCCGGAACACCGGAACAAATGGCACAGAAATTAACAGAATATTTAAGTACAGATTAAAATTAACAGGAAGCCAGAATGACAAACGTAACAACAATTGATAGTCGAATTTCAGAAGGTATGGCAGCACTGCATGCTAAAAAACTGGATGCTGTCCATTGTTTATTTATTCCTCTGAAAGATGAGTTATTATTATTGCCAAATTCCAATGTTGCCGAAGTTGTTGCATACGAAGAACCAACACCATTTTCCGATGCCCCCCCCTGGTTACTTGGACGAATTACATGGCGTGAACGTCTTATTCCGTTGATTGCATTTGGTGTCATCAGTGGCAAAAACAGGAAAAGTACAATTTCTAAGAATAGTCGGATCATAGTGTTAAATACCTTAAATGGTAATAGTGAGCTTCCTTACATTTCAATTATTACTCAGGGTATTCCCCATCTAGAATCGATAGATGAAAAGAAAATAACGGATGTTGAAGATCAGATCGATGATGAACGGCACTCAATTCTGCGTCATGTACTCGTTGGTGATAAGCAGGCAATGATTCCCGATATTGATGATATCGAAATGCGTTTAATTCGTTTACACAGTTAGTTTATTAAACAAAATCTCCCCAAAATGTTTGCACTGCAGTTATAGTCGCTATTGCTGCTGTTTCCGCGCGTAAAATTCGTTGTCCAAACTGAACATTGTTATAATGCCGGTTACGAAACTCTACAATTTCTTCAGTGCTAAAACCACCTTCAGGACCAATAACTAATAAAACGGAATGTGGTTTAGTGGTGAAACTATTTAAGTTTTTATTGCCGTAAGGATCACATACTATTTTTAATTCGCTATCGGAATTTTCTGACCATTTGTCCCATTCAATGATAGGATTTAAAATAGGAATAACACTGCGTCCAGATTGTTCACAGGCACTATGAATTATTTCAAGCCATCGATTAAACCGTTTTTCTCTTTTTTTATCATCCAGTTTTACGATACTGTGTTTCATGATTAAAGGTGTGATTTCAGTAACACCCAATTCCACTGATTTTTGGATAGCCAAATCCATTTTATCGTTCTTTGTTAACGCCAATGCGATATGAATTTTAACAGGGGATTCGTTTAGACTTTTTTCACTTGATACAATTTCAAGCTCGGTGGCATTTTTATTATTGGATATAATATTAGATGTGTAATTTCTACCATCACCATTAAATAATATAATTTCATGATTTAAGTTTAAACGAAGAACTTGTATTAAATGATTTGAGGTTTGTTTAGGTAGAACAATATTATTACCGATGGTGATATTGTTGTTATAAAATATCCGAATTGTGCGCATAGTGGAGTAACTATTTTAATGAAGAAAAATATAAGCTTTATAATTTATTTTTCTTGGTGGTTATAAAAAAACACATTAAATGCGTCAAATATTACTTCATAATATTATTCCACAGTTCCATGCTGGCCTTTGCTCCATTCATGGTATAAAAATGCAATCCCGGTGCACCGCTGTCTAATAAGTCCTGGCACAGTTTTGTGACTACTTCGATTCCGAAAGCATAAATGGAAGCTCGGTCATCACCGAAATCAGTCAGTCTTTTACGAATCCACATTGGAATATCGGCGCCACAATTATCAGCAAACCGTAGCAGATTGGTATTATTGGTAATCGGCGCTATACCGGGAACAATCGGAATATTAATTCCAATTTTTTCGCAATCATCCACATACCGATAATAGGCATCCGGATTAAAAAAAAATTGGGTTATTGCACTGTTTGCACCGGCATCCACTTTATCTTTAAAAAATTTGATTTCGGATTCAACACTGGGAGATTGTGGATGCATTTCAGGATAAGCAGCAATTTCAATGTGAAAATGATCGCCTGTAGTTTCACGAATAAATGAAATTAACTCACTGGCATGTTGAAAATCACCTGTGTCATGGCTACCCGATGGCATATCACCACGCAGCGCAACTATGTGTTTAATGCCATTTTCTTTATAAGTATTGAGTAGACCGGCGATAATGGATTTTTCAGTTCCAATACAGGAGATATGCGGTGCGGCAAGATAACCGGCTTTGCGAATATCCAGAACAGCTTCGAGAGTCCCTTTTTGCGTGCTGCCACCAGCACCAAAGGTCACTGAAAAATATTTTGGATTAAGCGTCGCTAATTTATCACGCGCGTCGGCAAGTTTTTTTACACCATCTTCGGAGCGTGGTGGAAAAAATTCAAAACTGAAGGTTTTTTCAAATTGTTGTTGTGATTTCATGTTTTTGTATGAATAAATACTTTAACCGGCAAGGCGCCAAGAGCGCCAGAGGGAAAAAAATTAAGACACCTTGCCGGATAAAAATTTAATATCGATAATGTTCAGTTTTATAAGGCCCATCAACCGGAACATTAATATAGTCTGCTTGCGTTTTAGACAGAATTGTTAAGTCGGCACCAATTTTTTCAAGATGCAATCGTGCTACTTTTTCATCAAGATGTTTTGGTAAAATATACACTTTATTGTCATAGCTATCACCATCATTAAACAGTTCCATTTGCGCCATTACCTGATTGGTAAATGAAGCCGACATCACGAAACTTGGATGACCAGTAGCACAACCCAGATTCACCAAGCGACCTTTGGCTAAAATAATAATGCGTTTGCCGTCAGGGAAAATAACGTGATCAACCTGTGGTTTAATTTCAACCCATTCGTATTTTTCTAATGAGGCAATTTCGATTTCGGAATCAAAGTGACCGATATTACAGACGATGGCTTCATTTTTCATAGAGGCCATGTGGTCGTGATTAATAACATTAACGTTACCGGTAGTGGTTACAAAGATATCACCTTCGGATGCGATTTTATCCATTTGAACGACGCGATAACCTTCCATTGATGCTTGCAAAGCACAAATTGGATCAATTTCTGTTACCCAAACTGTTGCGCCCATGCCTCTAAACGCCTGTGCACAACCTTTACCAACATCACCGTAGCCGATAACAACGCAAATTTTACCGGCGATCATTACGTCAGTAGCGCGCTTGATACCATCGAGTAATGACTCACGGCAACCATAGAGGTTATCGAACTTACTTTTAGTAACTGAGTCATTCACGTTCATAGCAGGGAATTTTAATTCGCCGGCTTCAACCATTTCGTAGAGACGATGGACTCCGGTAGTGGTTTCTTCAGTAACACCTTTAACGCTGTCACAAATATTACCCCATTTGTCTTTTTCAGATGTGTTACGTAACACTTCTAAAATAGCCGCCCATTCTTCATTATCATCGGCTTTAGTTTCAGGGATAGTGCCTGATTTTTCAAATTCAGCACCTTTGTGAACCAATAAAGTAGCATCACCACCATCATCTAAAATCATGTTGGGTAATTGTCCGTTAGGCCAGGTCATCATTTGCTCGGTACACCACCAGTATTCTTCGATGCTTTCACCTTTCCAAGCGAAAACAGGTATGCCCTGGTCAGCGATTGCAGATGCGGCATGATCTTGTGTTGAATAAATATTACAAGAAGCCCATCGAACTTCAGCACCTAAAGCAACTAGTGTTTCAATTAACACTGCCGTTTGAATTGTCATGTGAATACTACCGGAAATACGCGCACCTTTTAGGGGTTGTTTCTTTCCAAATTCCTCACGTAAGGCCATTAAGCCGGGCATTTCAGTTTCGGCTATTTTGATTTCTTTGTGTCCCCATTCGGCCAGGGAAATATCAGCGACTTTGAAATCTTGATCGCGGTTTTCAGCAACTTGGCTGCTCATGATGTGCTCCTTAAGAAAATTATGCGCCTATTATATTAGACGCCGTAAGATTTAGATTATAGTTAAATTTGTGTAATAAAAATTAGCTCGCTTTTGCAATTTTTGCTGCATCACGGATGGCATCGGCTTTGTCGGTTTTTTCCCAGCTAAATTCAGCTTCGGTTCGACCAAAGTGGCCATACGCTGCCGTTTGGCGATAAATTGGGCGTAATAGATCCAACATTTTAATTAATCCTTTAGGACGTAAATCAAAATGCTCGCGCACTAATTCAATAATTCGGGCATCGTCTACTTTGCCGGTACCAAATGTTTGTACTGATATCGATGTCGGTTCAGCAACACCAATAGCATACGATATTTGAATTTCGCAACGTTCGGCCAAGCCAGCTGCAACCAGATTTTTTGCAACATAACGTCCGGCATAAGCAGCAGAGCGATCAACTTTAGATGGATCTTTTCCAGAAAAAGCACCACCACCATGACGTGCCATGCCGCCATAAGTATCAACAATGATTTTACGGCCAGTTAATCCACAATCACCAACGGGGCCGCCGATAACAAATCGGCCGGTTGGATTAATAAAATATTTGGTATCTTTGTTAATCCATTCTGCTGGTAACACCGGTTTTATAACTTCTTCCATTATTGCTTCGCGTAATGCTTCGGTGCTGATATCCGGATCGTGCTGGGTTGATAACACAACTGCATCAATACCGACTGGTTTGTTACCTTCATACTGAAACGTTACCTGACTTTTGGCATCAGGGCGTAACCAGGTGAGTGTGCCATTTTTCCTGACTTCTGCTTGTCGTTTAACTAATTGATGGGCATAAGTGATAGGAGCAGGCATTAATACATCGGTTTCACTACTGGCATAACCAAACATTAAGCCTTGATCACCGGCACCTTGTTCATGGTCATCTGAGTCATCAACGCCCATCGCGATATCAACTGATTGTTGATCAATAGAGGTAATAACCGCACAGGATTCTGAATCAAACCCCATATCTGAAGAGGTATATCCAATTTCTTTAACGGTTTGTCGAACAATGCTGGTAATGTCGACATAGGCTTCGGTAGTGATTTCACCAGAAATTACCACCATGCCGGTATTAACCATGGTTTCACAGGCAACCCGTGCCTGATTGTCTTGTTGAAAGATCGCATCCAATACTGAATCAGAAATTTGATCGGCTACTTTATCAGGATGTCCTTCTGACACAGATTCAGACGTAAATAAATATTGTTCGGCCATATTGTTTCCCAGTTTATATCGTGTTGTTATATTATAAGACGGTGAAAATGATATTATCGATTGTAACGAGTATACCTTTAATTTTCGATAGAGTCATACTGGCGATAATTTAATGAGCCCTATAAATAATACAAATGGGAGGTATTGTGATGGTTAGTTTAGAAACACCGGTATGTGATTTTGGACAACAGGCATTTGATTTTACGTTACCGGGAATTGATGGCAGGAATTGGACACTACAGCAATGTGCCGGCAGTAATGGCTTGCTGATTATGTTTATCTGTAATCATTGCCCCTATGTTAAAGCGGTTTTAAGCAGAATCGTACGTGATACCACTGAATTAAAAGCGCAGGGTGTTAATTCAGTCGCCATCATGTCCAATGATATGAGCCAGTATGCAGCAGACTCGTTCGACAATATGAAAGTGATTTCGGCTGAGTCTGGATTCACTTTCCCCTATTTAGTTGATGAATCTCAACAAGTTGCAAAAACCTATGGTGCTGTGTGTACGCCTGATTTTTTTGGTTATAATGCTAAATTAGAGTTGCAGTACCGAGGCAGGTTAGACGAAAGTCGCAAGGAAACCGCCCCTGACGGTGTCAAGCGCGAGTTATTCGAAGCCATGACATTAGTGGCTAAAACCGAAAAAGGGCCTGAAAATCAGACTCCGAGTATGGGCTGCTCTATTAAATGGATTGAAGTATAAAATAATTTAAAATTTAATTTATCCTTAACCTATTGATATTTAAGGTAATAGCTTATATTTAGTAGTGTATTTAACTAAGTTTATGCCTTAATTAAGATCTTTCTGTTGCTCGATTCCCCTAAACATAGGAAAATTGCCGGCTCTTCACGTTGCTGAAGCTGTGGTAGTACATTTCAGCATCGAGTTTCGCGTGTGAAGCAAAGCAATACACGAAATAAGTCACAGGGATTGCGTAACCAATATTGAACATCAGCACTGTGGCAACAGAGTGACTGATAGACATTAATTTAGAGCCTTTCGTACTTTAGGTATGTGAGGTATGGCGATTTAGCTTGGCTCTGTAAATCAGGTGTCGGTTTATCGCTAATTGGATTTAACAAGATTTAACAACTTTTAATTTTATATAACTTTATCTTAGGAGATTCTGATGACAAATCGCAGAGAACTCGCAAATGCAATTCGAGCTTTAAGTATGGATGCGGTACAAAAAGCCAATTCTGGCCACCCGGGCGCACCAATGGGCATGGCAGATATAGCCGAAGTATTGTGGAATGATTTTATGAAACACAATCCTACCAACCCAAAATGGGCTGATCGGGATCGTTTTGTGTTATCGAATGGTCATGGCTCAATGCTGATTTATTCTTTATTGCATTTAACCGGTTATGATCTGTCAATCGAAGACCTTAAGAATTTCCGTCAGTTACATTCAAGAACACCAGGCCATCCAGAATACGGTTATGCGCCGGGCGTTGAAACAACTACCGGCCCATTAGGGCAAGGTATTACTAATGCTGTTGGTATGGCAATTGCCGAACGTGCCATGGCGGCAGAATTTAATAAAGAGGGCATGGACATCGTAGACCATAACACTTATGTATTTTTAGGTGATGGTTGTTTAATGGAAGGTATCTCTCATGAAGCTTGCTCACTAGCCGGTACTTTAGGTTTAGGTAAGTTAGTCGCTTTCTGGGACGACAATGGTATTTCTATCGATGGTCATGTTGATGGCTGGTTTACCGATGATACCCCTAAACGTTTTGAAGCTTATGGTTGGCATGTGATTGCCGATGTTGATGGACATGACTCTGCTGCATTAACTAAAGCAGTAAACGAGGCGAAAGCGGTAACTGATAAACCAACAATGATTTGTTGTAAAACTACCATTGGTTTTGGTTCACCAAACAAGCAAGGTACTCACGGCTGTCATGGTGCACCCTTGGGTGATGATGAAATTGCATTAACCCGTAAAGAATTAGGTTGGGAACACGCTGCATTTGTTGTCCCTGATGATGTTTATGCAGGATGGAGTGCTAAAGATAAAGGTGCAAGTGCAGAATCTGCATGGAATGATAAATTTGCAGCATACAAAAAAGCGAATCCTGATCTTGCGGCTGAATTCGAACGTCGCATGGCGGGTGATCTACCTGCAACCTGGGCTGCTGATGCAGACAAATTTGTTGCAGAAACTAATTCAAAAGCAGAAACCAAAGCAACACGTCAAGCTTCATTAGCTTCTATAGAAGGTTATGCTGCATTACTACCTGAAATATTTGGTGGTTCTGCTGATCTGGGTTGTTCAAACTTAACTGAATGGTCTGGTCACAAACCAATGCGGGCCGATAAACCAAATGCTAACTATATCAACTATGGTGTGCGTGAATTTGGTATGTCCGCAATTATGAATGGTATAGCACTACAC
>CAYOHQ010000048.1:0-13338 GCA_964403805.1 uncultured Thioalkalispiraceae bacterium
ATTGTTGTAAATTCAACTAAATAGAATTAACTTTTGAAGTATAGAAGAGAAAAAGTGAAGTTGCAGAGTATCCGTAGTATAAAATAGGGAATAAAATCAGGGTTTTCATCAGGAAACTGGATAGTAGAAAATTTAATATCAATTTCGCTGTTTTTTAGTATTGGAATTAAATGAAAATACTGTTGTCAGTATAATTTAGAAAATTGAAACAAGGATAATAAAAATGACTGAACCAAAATGTCCGGAATGTTCGGTAACCGGCATCGATAACATAGTATCAAAAGAAAGTAATGAGCGCTCACGCCGAAAAGAAGCCTGGTTTTACGTGGTTTATTGTAAAGAATGTGGTCATGTGTATGATGTTTTAACCAAGCATGTCTTTACGCAATCGAAACCGGGCTACTTTGTATTGCCAAATAAATAAAAGTAAATTACAAATAGCAAAATAATAACTAAGGTGGTTTTGAAATCTTTCGAATGAATAATAATAGTATTGACCAAAATCATATTTGGCACCCCTATAGTGCAATGAATTCGGATTTACCGGTTTATCAGGTAAGCTCGGCAAACGGTGTTCGAATCAAACTAAATGATGGTCGGGAATTAATTGATGGCATGTCATCATGGTGGTCTGCTATACACGGTTATAATCATCCTGTTATGAATCAGGCACTGCAGGCACAAATTCAAAAAGTCTCACACGTGATGTTCGGCGGTTTTACTCATGAGCCAGCAATCACATTAACTAAACTACTTATTGATATAACACCCGATAATTTACAAAGCATTTTTTATTCCGACTCTGGTTCAGTTGCGGTAGAGGTTGCTATGAAAATGACACTGCAATACTGGATGGCGCAAGGTAAGACAAATCGAAAAAAATTCATAACACTACAGTCGGGCTATCATGGTGATACATTTATGGCGATGTCGGTTAGTGATCCTGTCACCGGAATGCATCACTTGTTTGAAGAAAATGTCGCTCAGCAATTTTTTGTTAAACAGCCTGAAAGCCGGTTTGGAGAAAAATGCAGTAATAGCGATATTACGGCATTGCAACAAGCATTAAATGAACATTCGGATAGTGTAGCAGCTGTTATTATGGAACCAATAGTTCAGGCTGCGGGTGGCATGTGGTTTTATTCAGCAGAATATTTAACAAAAGCCCGGCAATTGTGTGAGCAATATGGCGTGTTATTAATTCTCGATGAAATCGCCACCGGCTTTGGCCGAACAGGAAAATTATTTGCATGTGAACATGCGGGAGTATCAGCAGACATAATGTGTATCGGCAAGGCATTAACGGGTGGCTATTTAACATTAGCGGCTACGCTGACAACAAAAGAAGTAGCTGCGACAATTGATGGTCATGAACCCGGTGTGTTTATGCATGGACCAACATTCATGGCCAATCCATTGGCCTGTACGGCAGCAATAACCAGCATTAATTTATTACTAGAATCAGATTGGCAACAAAAAATTAAATCGATAGAAAACAAATTACGATATGGTCTGGCTGTTTGCGCTAATTTTGAAAGTGTTAAAGATGTGCGTGTATTAGGCGCTATCGGTGTCGTAGAAATGAAACAAGCTGTTAATATGAAAAATATAACCGAGGCGTTTGTAAACGCAGGAATTTGGCTTAGGCCTTTTGGGAAACTGGTTTATGTTATGCCACCATTCATTATAAATGATGATGATTTAGATAAGCTAATTAGATCCATGATTTCGGTAATAAAGACACAGTAATAGTTTATTGTCGGGCATCTTGTAGTTGTTTTTCTTTTCGCTTAAATTCCTCATTAAGCTGTTCAGCAAGATCATTGGCTTGCTTTAAGGTATCCGTTTGAGTTTTCCAAACGTGATCATTTTTAGTTGTGTTGTCATTTGAACTATCACTGCAGGAAATCAGTGAAAATACCAATGAAAATAATGTCAGGGAAATTAAATCAAATTTATTCATGTTAGTCACAATTTTAAAGTTAATTAAGTATTATTAATAAATAGCCTTTAAAACCTAAAATGCAAGAAATTCAGACTAATTTTTTGGCCGGTTTAACTTTTCAAGTAACTGAACAATAATTCCCCAAAACCATTCTTTTGAATGTTGCCATCTAGAGCGATTACGCCATTGTTGGTAGCTTATTTCGCTACAATTTTTAAGTTCATTTTCGAACCATTTATTTATGATATTGGAAAAATTTAAATCTGTAATGGTTTGGTTTGCTTCCAAATTCCATTTGAAATTCCATCGATCAAAATTACTTGAACCTGTAGTGACCCACTGATCACAGAGTAAAATTTTTGCATGAGAAAAATGTGATGTTAATTCAAAAATTTTAATGCCATGACGTAATAATTGTGCATAATGTCGCTGTCCTATAATTCTGACACCCGGATGATCAGTTAAATTTCCAGGTAGAATCAGTGTAATATCGACACCTCGTTTTGCAGCATGGATTAAAGATCGGCGTAATTTTCTTGAAGGCACAAAGTACGGTGTAGTTAAAAATATTTTTTCTTTACTTTTATTTATTTCATGTAAAATGTGTTTTTTTATTTCTTGCCGGTGAGGTATTGTATAGGTAATAATTTTTCCGGTTTGATTGAATTCTGAGTTTGATAGTGGTTTATTATCGACAAATTCTGTTAAAGCTAATTTACTCAAATTTGTCCAGTTTTCACGAAACAGTAAAAACCAGTCTTTAACAATTTCGCCTCTAACGGATAACATAATATCATGCCAGGCATGTTTGCTGTCCGGGTTAAATTGATCACTTAAACCTGCACCGCCAATAAACACCAGCTTTCGGTCGATGATGAATATTTTTCGGTGGTCGCGAAATAAATTTCTTAAATATTTATGGTACCTGATACGATTGTAGAACTGGATTGAAATGTTTTTAGTATTAAGTAACAAAAGATCATTTTGTGAAATTCCCTTAGAGCCAAAGCTGTCAAATAAACAATAAACTTTGACATCTCGTTTTGCTGCATGCAAAAGAGCCGTTACAAACAAACTGAAAACTGCACCGGAGTTAGTTAGGTAGTTCTCAATGATAATTTCAGACTGAGCTTGATTGATGGCGTGAAGTATTGCAGGATAAAATTGTGAGGCATTTGAAAGCAATTCAAATTGATTATGCTCTCTAACAGGAAAATAGTTAACGTGATTTTTCTTGGTCACAACGCTAAAAATACTCCATATTAAATTACTTTAGTATAGTTAGTTTCCCGTCAATTGTAGCCAGCTTTAATTCGCCTTTTAAAAATGCCAACAAGCTATCGCCGGCAACCTGTTTGCGCCAACCTTGGGTAATAGCGAGTTCAGTACTATCGGGTTCAAGTAAAAATTTATCCAAATCTTTTCGATTTGCTATCATGGCGGGGCTAATTTTTTCTTCGAAAGCACGTAACCGCAAAACTGACATTAAGCTGTCAATTAGAGCATCCTGTTCCGGACTGAGTTTGCCTGGAATATTTTGTCGTTCGGGGGTTGCGTGCTCTGTGTCATTTATTAAACTTAATAATTTATCGCCAATACTTGAAATTGTATCGGTGTTTAGTCCACGAATTTTAGCCAGTTGAACTTTGTTTTTGGGACGTTTCATGGCTAAGCCGATTAAAATATCATCTTTCATGACCCATTTTTTGGGGAGGTTTTTTTCCTGAGCGCGTTGTTCACGCCAGGCAGATAAAGTTTGTAGCACTCCAAGAGTGTTGCCTTTTAGTTTTTGTTTGCCACTGACTTTTTGCCAGCAGTTTTGAAAATTATTATCATATAATTTAGAGTCAGATAATTGTTTAAAGTCTATTTTGAGCCAATCAAGACGATTCTGTTTTGTTAATTGTGTAATAACACTGGAATAACTCTGCACCAAATAGCGGACGTCATTAGCAGCATATTTTATTTGCTCTGGGTCTAATGGTCGTTGACTCCAATCTGTCCGGGTTTGGCTTTTATCCAAATCAACATTTAATATCGCTTTAACCAGTGTGGCATAACCAATTTGATCTCCAAGTCCAAGTAATGTTGCTGCAATTTGAGTATCAAAAATTGGTTTAGGTATTTGTTTGAGAATATTGTAGATTAACTCTAGATCCTGGCGCGCAGCGTGAAATATTTTGACTGTATTTTCATCAAGTATAATATCCCATAACGGTGTTAAGTCTTTAATCGCAATTGGATCAATACAGGCAATGTGATCATCTGATGCAACTTGAATTAAGCACAATTGCGGGTAATAGGTTTTTTCGCGCATAAATTCAGTGTCGATAGCGAGGTGTGGTGCCCCTTTGATTTGTTGACAGAATTCATGGAGTTGTTCACTGGTTTTTATGTATACTTCATCAGTCATAATATTTTTTTTAGTTAATTGCTTACGCACTCATAGTATCATGAAGACACGGAAACAGCATATTTAGTTTCTTAATTTAGATTATGATGAGTAGCGAATAGCGTAGGTATAATCAATCAATGCTGGAATTTTTATAACATGAATCATATCCATATTCTTGGTATTTGCGGAACATTTATGGGGGGGCTTGCGATTCTGGCTCGCGAAAGTGGTATTCGGGTAACGGGTTCTGATGAAAATGTTTATCCCCCTATGAGCACTCAACTACAGGAAATCGGAATAGAATTACATTCAGGTTATGATCCTGACATTTTAAAAAATTTAAAACCAGACTGTGTTGTTATTGGCAATGCATTATCCCGCGGTAATGCGATTGTTGAATACGTTCTGGCTAATAATATTCCCTATACGTCCGGCCCGCAGTGGTTAGAACAACATGTGTTACAAGATCGATGGGTGTTAGCCGTTGCCGGCACTCATGGTAAAACCACAACGGCGAGTATGCTGGCATGGATTCTTGATTACGCAAAAATGGAACCGGGTTTTTTGATTGGTGGTATACCTAAAAATTTTGGCATGTCAGCAAAATTGGGCAAGACACCATTTTTTGTAATTGAAGCTGATGAATACGATACTGCTTTTTTTGATAAGCGTTCCAAGTTTATTCACTATAAACCACGTACTCTTGTTTTGAATAATCTGGAGTTTGATCATGCGGATATATTTTCCGATTTAGATGCCATTAAAACGCAGTTCCATCATCTAATTCGAATTGTTCCTGAAAATGGTTTGATTATATCAAATCAAAATGATGACAATTTAACGAGTGTATTAGAGCAGGGTTGTTGGACTCCAATCGAATATCAGAAATTTCATGAATCTCAGGAAAAAAATAGCAATAACAGTCAATGGCATTTTGAGTTAATAACAGAAGATGGCTCACATTTTAAAGTGTTCTATAATACGGAGTGTTTTGGCGAAGTTAAATGGGCATTACAGGGACAACATAATATACTCAATGCAATCTCAGCCATTGCTGCAGCACGGCATGTCGGTGTTCCACCAAAATATGCTATTGAAGCATTGCAGAAATTTGAAAATGTGAAACGCCGTATGGAATTACGCGGTAAGCTTAATGGCATTTGTGTCTACGATGATTTTGCACACCATCCGACAGCAATTTTAATGACATTAGAAGGTTTACGAGCTCATGTAGGAACCAGCAAAATAACCGTTATTTTAGAAGCCCGCTCCAATACCATGAAGTCAGGAATACACAACGAAAAATTACCTACCGCATTAAAAGCTTCAGATACTGTCGTATTATTTCAAGGCGAGGCAATAAAATCTAACTTAGATGAAGTAGTTAATAATATTAATCATAACGGTGGAAGGGCATCGATTTTTAATACTGTTAATGGGATTATTGATTTTTGTTGTAATAATGTTGTATCCGGAGAACATATTTTAATAATGAGTAATGGTGGTTTTGAGAATATTCATGAACGATTATTAACTGCCCTTGCTGAAAAAAATCAACAGTGATGTATACTGTAGAAACTGTGTGGAAAGAAATAGAAGGATTTTTGTGTGAGCGAAGATAAACAATTAAACATCACTGTTGCTTTTACCGGAGCATCGGGTGCACCCTATGGTCTGCGTTTATTAGAATGTTTATTAAAATCAAAATGCCATGTTAATCTTGTTATATCCAAAGCCGGTCAAATGGTTCTGGCTATGGAATCCGACTTATCAATTCCATCACGGCCTGGTGATGCTCAAAAATTTCTAACATCTCATTTTAATTCAGAACAGGGGTTATTAAATGTTTACGCTCGTGATGACTGGATGGCTCCAATGGCGAGTGGCACTGGTTGCACTGATGCCATGGTTATTTGTCCTTGCACTGCCGGAACATTATCAGCCGTGGCTCAAGGTGCTAGCGATAACCTGATTGCTCGGGCAGCCGATGTTACAATTAAAGAACAAAAAAAATTGATCCTGGTCGTGCGAGAAACGCCATTGTCAGCGATACATTTAGAAAATATGCTTAAATTAGCAAAGATCGGTGTCACAATTATGCCGGCCAATCCTGGATTTTATCAAAAACCTGAATCTGTTGCTGATTTGGTGGATTTTATGGTGGCACGAATTCTAGATCATTTAAAAATTGATCATAAATTATTGCCCAAATGGGGGGCTTGATGGTGATTTATGTCAATAATATTTAAATGGTGCACACAGTATTTAAAATAATTCACAATTTTCCTAAATTCAATTGCAATGTGAGTTATCCACGTCTAATTTTATAACTACAGACTAGTAAATCCGACTAAATTGGTTATTAACATTTAATGTTAAATTAAAGTCAAAATCAGATGACAGCAAAAATACCGTTATTTCCGCTACAGACAGTTTTGTTTCCTGGTGGCCCATTACCGTTAAGAATATTTGAGCCCCGCTATCTTGATATGATCAGTGATTGCATGAAAAATGATATTGGAATTGGTGTGGTATTAATTCGAGATGGTCAGGAAGTTGGTAAGGCAGCACAAACACACAATACCGGCACTTTAAGTAAAATTACTTATTGGAATAAACGTAATGACGGTGTTCTAGGTGTTACCGTTCGAGGTGAGCAACGATTTAATATTGTGTCACAATACGTTGAACACAGTCAGCTGGTGATGGCCGAGGTGGAGTTAATTCCCAATGATCCTGAGACTCCAATACCAAATCAATATAAGCCGATGATTAGCTTATTACACCAAATAATTGATCAACTGGATCCACCGTATACAACAATGCCAACCAATTATGATGACGCAGCTTGGGTTGGAGCACGTCTGGTTGAATTACTCCCAATGGAGTTACAATTAAAACAGGGGTATTTAAAATTACATGATCCAATCCAGCGATTGGAAAGTTTAAGTGAAAGTCTCGAAAAAATGGAAGTTTGGTAAATTAAAGTAATAATAAAATACGGTTGTTTTTAATTAAGATATTTTTCCCTGATTGTTTGAAATCTGAAATAATTTCTTTAAATTGATTTTCACTTAATAATCTACTTTGTAAAATTCGAATGCCCAAACGTTTTACTATTACAAGTTTGGTTAGTGTTCCATGCCATAAGCGTTTTGCTTTTTTCTCATAATTTGAATCTTTAATTTTGAAATTCGTTTTCCATAAGCGAATCACCACTATTTCATTTTCCCCTTTTTTATTTTTTATAGTATGAGTAAATCGTAATTGTTCATAGATACCATTATTTAGATGTGGGAAAATTGGCAGGGCACTAAGATCTGCATTTGGATTTAAATATTGTAAAATTTCTGAAAAAGTCGGAGGGTTGGATATTTTCCATTGCATCTTATTAGCATTTGGCAGGTTATTTATTTCTTTAATGATATCCGTTTTTGAACCCAGCCATTGAAGATTAAAGGAATGTTTTATTGATTTTATGAAACCGTGTCTATAACGCGGCAGATCCATTGATATGTATTTTTCCCATATAGTTTTTTCAGCGATATAAGTGTTCTGAGTTTGAGGTTGAAATTGGAATGAGGCTGGTAAAAGCGCTAAATTTAATATTATCAAGACTAAAAAAAACAAACCGGTTTTACGTTGAAATTGATGAATGAATTGATTGTTTTTGTAGTGATGTCGATAGGTGCTGGTTAGAATAATAATCCATAACAGTGAAAATAAATTGATTAGTGCTAATGGTATTGATTTGGCGCTACCGTGATATAATTGTGCAATCATCACGGCAGTTATTAACGCATAACAAATCCCATAGTATAAGGTTTTTCTCCGAGTGCTCGAATTAAAGGTTAATACAAAAGTTAAAAATAAATAGGTATTGATTGCCAGTAAATTATTATTTTGATCTATATTATAAATTTTATTTAAAAATATTTGTAATATTACGGTAAGACTTAATGTTAATAAATAGTATCGAAATAAAAAGGTGTATTTTTTCCATAACATTAAAAAAATAATTAATAGCGATAAAGTTACTATCCAGTAAAAATCGATTAGGTTTAATAAGCTGATAATCAGGTAATTACTGGTAGGGCTGTTTAATGTTAAAAATATATTTCCAAGAAATAGATCAATGTTGGTGGAAGCATCAAATAACCCATTTTGCCCAGGTAATACAAAAAACAAAATACTAAAGATACAATAAAGAGAAAGTAATAGCGTAAACGTTTTTTTATCAGAATATTTTTTATCCAGAATAATGTTAGGCACTTTTCCTGTTATCGGATGTTTTTGACTCCAACTTAGAAGCACTGAAACACCGTCATCGATTCGTGGTAGTAAATACAAATAAATGAATTTAATAAACCGGAATATTATCCACAACAATCCACCGAATAGAATTACCAAAAACAATAATCTAGCAGTGATATCACCGGCAAATTCCAATGATAAACCAATAACATAACCGGGTAATAAAATGACCGGCGCCCAAACTAATGCGGAAAAAACATTGCTGATAAAAAATTGTTTTTGCGGCATTTCGAGCATTCCGGCAATGGCGGGTATTATCGGCCGTATCGGTCCAATAAATCGCCCCAGAATGACACTCTTTACGCCGTGTCGTTTAAAAAATTGAATGCCTTTGTTAAAAGTATCCGGGTAACGGGAAATGGGCCAAACAGTCGATAATTTGTTTTTGTAGCGATAACCTAAATAGTAACTAATCGAATCACCGGCAACCGCACCAGCAAAAGTCAGTAGAATAGCGTGTAAAAAAGAAAATTGATCAGTGGCAAGGTAAGCCCCGATGATCAACATAAAAATCACACCGGGAACCAGAAGCCCAACGACAGCCAATGATTCTGTCAGGGCAATAAAGAAAATTAAAAAACCGGAAAGAACCGGATGCTCACCTAACCATGTAAAAATAGACAGTGCTGTAGATTCATTCATATTTTAACATTAGTCTATTCAGTGGTTCACAGAAATACTGTAGATCTAAAATCAAGAAACAAGTTAGTAACGATTAAATTTGAAGCGAGTAAAAATGCAAGGATTTGGAAGTAGTGCAGGTAATTCAAGACCGTGTGCTGCAGGACGCAGCACCCGAGCAAGCCATGGATACTAATCTTACAAAGGAAGATTAGACACCTTGTAGCAAAAAGAATTGCCTGCACTACTTTCAAAGCCGATGGTTATAGTATTAATCAATTCGTATACATGTACTACAGCTAGCACAAATACAAAAATTAAGGACAATTCATTATATAGTTATGCTAAATACAATATTTTAAAGAAATAAAATAAATATTGGTTAAATTATTTCAAGCCTTTAAATACTCGTGCTGCCGCATCAATGGTATTTTGAATATCTTCATCAGAATGTGCGCTAGAAACAAAACCTGCTTCATACGCTGAAGGAGCCATGTAAATTCCTTCATCTAACATGGCATGATAAAAATCTTTAAAACGATCAATATTGCATTTACTGACTTGTGCAAAATTAGTAATTTTATCTTCTTCAGTAAAGAATAAGCCAAACATGGCACCAACGACATTGGAGCTCATTGAAATTCCAGCTTGTTTAGCTGCTGCAACAATACCCTCGGTAAGGGTGACTACTTTGGCATTGATAGCATCATAAAAACCCTCTTCAGAAATTAAATTAAGATTAGCTAAACCGGCTGCCATTGCGATTGGGTTTCCGGAAAGCGTTCCTGCTTGATAGACTGGGCCAAGTGGAGCGATGTGTTCCATAATTTCACGTTTACCGCCAAACGCGCCAACCGGCATGCCACCACCGATAACTTTACCTAAAGTAGTTAAATCCGGTTTAATACCAAAATGTGCTTGTGCACCGCCTAGAGCAACTCTAAAGCCAGTCATGACTTCATCAAAAATTAAAACTGATTTATATTCATCACAAATTTCACGCAGTCCTTCTAAGAAACCGGTAACCGGGGGTATGCAATTCATGTTGCCCGCTACCGGTTCAACAATAATACAGGCAACCTGATCACCAATTTCTTTAAATGCCTCCCGGACATTATCGATGTCATTGTAATCGAGTGTAATAGTATGCTCGGCCAATGAAGCAGGAACGCCGGGTGATGTTGGAACACCCATGGTTAATGCACCAGAACCGGCTTTAATTAATAATGAATCTGCATGACCATGATAACAACCTTCAAATTTTACAATTTTATCGCGTCCGGTATAACCCCGTGCGAGACGAATGGCACTCATTGTTGCTTCCGTGCCTGAGCTGACCATTCGAATAAGCTCAATCGACGGCATAACGTCGCACACTTTTTTAGCCATTTCGGTTTCTAAAATGGTGGGAGCGCCAAAACTAAGTCCATTCACCGCTGTGCGTTGTACAGCAGAGATTACTTCCGGATGTGCATGACCTAAAATCATGGGACCCCACGAAGCGACATAATCAATATAGCGTTTATTATTTTCATCGATTAGATAAGCGCCGGTTCCTTTTTTGAAAAAAATCGGATCACCACCAACACCATTAAAAGCACGCACCGGCGAGTTAACACCGCCGGGAATGTATTGTTTGGCCATATCATATGGACTATTGGTTGCTTCTGGTTCAGGTTTGCTTTGCTGATTGGCATTAAACATGGTGACGAATCCTTTTGTAGTGGTAATAACATCTTTTTCAGCGTTGAATATACCACGAGTAATAGCAATCATGTCGGCACCAGCATCAATTATTTGCTGTGCGTTGTCAGCAGTAATACCACCAATAGCTGCAATTGGGATAGAAATTCCATCTCGGGCTTTTGATAATAATTCTAATTCGGCATGCGGGGCATCCGGTTTACTTAGTGAAGGAAAAAAAGCACCAAAAGCAACATAGGTTGCACCGGCTGAAGCTGCGATATGAGCATTTTCAATTCGGTTATTACACGTTACACCAATAATATAACTGGAGCCTAGAAAATCCCGGGCGATTTTGCACGGAATATCATTCTGACCAAGGTGCACACCATCGGCGCCAATGGCTCGGGCTAAGGCCAGATCATCATTAATGATAAAAGGCACATTATGTTGCCGGCATAAATCCAAAACGCCGCGTGCTTCTTTTTCACGATCGTAGGTATGACTGGTTTTATTTCGATATTGGATTATTGTTGCACCACCATCAATGGTTTGTTGTGCTAAATCTAAAATTTCACCTTTGTCGATATTTTCGATATCGAGGATGGCGTACACGCCTTCAAGGGCCGGGTGAATCATGAATTGTTTCTCCTACGCTTAATTTTTTATTTATTGTTCATTATTATTTAGAGAAAATAACCGATTGGGAATTAATTGTCCGTGGCCAATTTTTCTGGCATTCAGCAATGTATTATAAGTGTATTGTTGGGCATTATACACGGCTGATTCGAGCTCCTGACCCAGAGCTAAAAAAGCGGCAATACTCGAGCTCAGTGTGCAGCCTGATCCATGATAATTATCAGCTAAACGAGGCCATTGCTGACTAATTATCTGATTTTTAGTATATAAAGTATTATTCACGTTTATCGATTCTTCATGCGTCCCGGTAATTAATACTGCCTGACAGCCATCCTTAAGTATATATTCTGCACATTTGTGCAAAGTGTTCGCTTTTGGAGCCAGTGCACGTGCTTCGACTGAGTTGGGTGTAATAATAGTCGCTTTCGAAATCAAATCTATTCTTAATTGGTCAAAAGCAGTTGTGTGGCTTAGCGCACCACCGCCACCGGCAGAATAAATGGGGTCAACAACCAGAGGAATATCAGGGTAGTCATTACTAATCGAGGCGATGACGGCAATAATTTGTTCTTCTGCGAGCATGCCAATTTTAATACACTGAATGTCGATATCATTTAATATGCAACGCGCTTGTTCATCAATAATTTTACTATCGACATTAGTGTAATTGTGGACGGAGTTTGTGTCTTGTACGGTTAATGCAGTGACGACTGAGCAGGCTTTTGCGCCTAAACTCATAATAGTTTCAATGTCAGCCTGAATGCCAGCACCACCGGTGGGATCCAAACCGGAAAATACCAATACATTTGTCGGTTGTTTATTTGCCATGATTCAAAATTATTTAGAATGGTTTATGCTTAAAATCAGCTTAATTGTATCATTAGCGAAATAAGCCGTGGTATATTACACGAGTAAAAAAGTATAAATTTTTAGGAGATTAAGTTGAAATCGTATTTATGTGTCGTTTGTGGTTATGTTTATGATGAAGCGAAAGGTGCGCCTGATGAAGGTCTCGCTGCAGGCACCAAATGGGAAGACGTACCCGATAGCTGGGTTTGTCCTGAATGTGGAGTAATGAAAGAAGAATTTGAAATGGTTCAAGTTTAGATCACTAATTAATTTTTTCACATCAAAAAAAATTCATATTAAAACCGGGTCAGTCATTCTACTCACTCGTATACCAACCTGAATGCAAACTGAATAAAGTAAAACCCTGGATTTTTTTAAATCCAGGGTTCAGCTTGTATTCATGCGTGATGGACTTTAATTGCATTATGGAGAAACGCAAACTTACAGGTATACGATCATGAATAAATACAATACGAAAATACGTGGCAAAGGATTATTATTTTTATTACCGGTTATTCTAGTACTCAGTATGAGTTCTTTAACACTGAATAATATAAATGCAGCCGAACGAACCAGTTTTTCAGTTGATAGCAGTAATACCGATAAATCGAAAGTTAATGTAAATGTTTTATTAAACCAGAAGGTTTTTAAAGCCCCAGAACTTGTAACAACTGGTGAGCAAGTAGCCGCACCTGCGATTAATTTGAGTAGTAGAAATTATATCGGTGATTTGACGACTTCACCTCAATTGAATTTATCAAGTGTTAGTCATTCATTTTCAATTTTTGATGCCAATGTAGAATTATTGAGTGATGATGATGGTGATGGTTATTATCATTATTTCAGTGTTAACTTTGATGCCGATGTTGATTTTGGAGCAGCGATTGTTTAT
>CAYOHQ010000049.1:0-13290 GCA_964403805.1 uncultured Thioalkalispiraceae bacterium
GAGGATGTTAATAATAAACAATTTGAATTTGAGCTTATGTTTGCTCAAAGTAGTGAGGATACTAAAAGAATCGTATTATATTTAAAAGATTCATATGCCCGAGCTGGGGTGTTATTGAAACCAAAACCCACAGAGTGGACGGTTCTTTTGGATTCAATCAATAATAAAAATTTTGATGCTGTTTTTTTAGGCTGGACAAGTAATATTGAAACTGATATTACACAAATGTTCCATTCAAACCAGATTAAAGACTCGGGTGATAATTTTATAAGTTATTCCAGTAAGGAACTTGATGCTTTAATTGAGCAGGCTACTCGCATTGTTAATGAAAAGAAACGTATGAAAATTTGGCAAGCTGTAGAACATGTATTATTTGAAGATCAACCTTATACATTTATGTCGAGAAGCCAGTCATTACTATTTATCGATAAACGCATTAAAAATTTATACATTGACAAGCTCGGTCTAAATTATATTCGGCAGCCTTATGAGACTTATGTCCCATTAAATGAACAGCGTTACGGTAGATAATTTTTTAGTATGTATTAAAAATGCACATTTATATATTAAGAAGAATTTTATTAATGTTCCCAACATTGCTGGGAATTACTTTAATTGTTTTTATCGTTATGGCAGCAGCTCCTGGTGGAATTTCAACTCAACAGTTAGTTGAAGGGCAAGGTTTAGATGCCGAAGCAAAAAAAGCGTTGGAAAAATATTATAATCGGCTGTATGGTTTGGATGATCCAGCACCAGTCCAGTATCTACGATGGCTAAATAACGTGTCACCGATAGGATTTACACGTGATGATAATAATGACATAAGTGGTTTTTCGTTTTGGAAGGGCTCCAACCTTGGCACCAGTTTTCTATACAATCGACCAGTTATTGATATTATTAGTGAACGTATTCCTATTACAATTCTACTTAATGTCTTTTCCTTACCCATTATTTACCTTATAGCAATCAGTTTCGGTATAAGAGCTGCAGTGAATCGTGGCAAATCATTCGATATCACATCAAGTATAACAATGCTTGGTTTGTGGTCTGTTCCGACAATGTTAGCAGGTGTTTTGTTAATTGGTTTTTTCGCTAGTGATCAATATTGGCATTGGTTTCCAACAAGCGGTATTAGTGAAAGAGAAGCGTATGAAATGCCTTTCCTACCTCACTGGTCTGATTTGACGGATATATTTATTTTATTTAGTGGGTTAATAATTAGTACAATAGTAACGGTGTGGGTAGCTGCTAGTAGTGATATTCGTGTCAGATTAATTAGTATGGGATTGTTAGGTGCTTACTTTGGTTTTTTAATGTCCGAAAATTTGTCTGGCGATTTTAATATTATAGTTGCGCTTCTATTAACACTATTATTTAGCTTTTTGTATTTAGTCATTGGGTATTCAAAATTTACTTCAATGCGAATTATTGTAATGGGGTTAAGTGGATTACTTTTAGGTGTTATAGTTGCTAAATATTTCACGTCAGGATATTTTATTCGGGGTTTTGCTCTTGATCGTATTTGGCATTTAATATTACCTGTTCTGTGTTTATCGTATGGTAGTTTTGCTGCACTTTCAAAACTGATGCGCACCTCAGTATTAGAAAACCTGCTTTCAGATTTTGCACGAACTGCCAGAGCGAAAGGACTTGCAGAAAAAGATGTTATCTGGAGGCATGTATTTAGAAATAGTTTATTACCATTAATTACAATTTCAGCAAGTTTATTACCAGCGTTACTGGCAGGTTCAGTTATTGTTGAAGCTATTTTTAGCATTGATGGAATGGGTAAACTTGCTGTGCAAGCTGTGCAGGGAAGGGATCGTGAAATGGTATTATCAGTCACATTGGTTAGTGGCGTATTAACGCTGATAGGTTATTTGCTTGCAGATATTTGTTATGCCATTGTAGATCCTCGTGTTAGCTATGATTAAGCAGAAAGATAAAAATGAAAGTGGTTATAATTATGCAACGCAAGTAATTAAAGATGCATTGTCAAATTATGGTGCAAAGTTAGGATTAATGTGGGTAATGGTACTAATCATTCTTGCTGTTTTTGCACCATTACTTGCAAATAGTAATCCTATTTTAATTAGTGTTGATAGTATAATTAGTAGTCCTCTTGCTTTAAATTTAACTGCAGTTGATGTTAGCTTAGTAATTTTATTTTCTATTTTTATTCTATTATGGGTATTAAATTTAAAACCACGTTATAAGCTATTTTATTTTTTAATTTTGACTGTAATAACAACAGTTTTATGTAATGTATTTATTGAACCGCCTAAAATTACTGTTTACGAGCAATATCGTGATGCTGAAAAAGCAGGACAATATGATTGGGTGATTAGAACTCCAATTCAATATTCTCCGAAGGACTATCAACGCGATTTTGGTGATACTGGATTAGAGGCTCCATTAGAAGCCACTAATCGCACTCATTTATTTGGAACAGATGAAAATGGAGCTGATGTTCTAAGTCGCATGATTTATGCTTCAAGAATTGCTTTGGGTATCGGTTTTATAGCGACCGGAATAGCAATGTTAATTGGAGTTATTATTGGTGGTTTGATGGGATATTTTTCTGGCATATTTGACATGCTAGGGATGCGTCTAGTTGAAATTTTCGAAGCAATCCCAACGTTATTTTTGTTACTAACATTTGTAGCTTTTTTCGGACGCAGTTTGTATTTAATGATGGTTATTATCGGAATTACAAGTTGGTCTGGCTATGCACGTTTTGTTCGAGCTGAATTTTTACGTTTACGCGAGCAGGAATTCGTTCAAGCAGCTGTTGCTTGTGGTTTACCACTCCGTTCAATTCTTTTTCGACACATGTTACCAAATGGTATAGCACCTGTTTTAGTTGCAGCAAGTTTTGGCGTTGCATCCGCAATTCTTGCAGAGGCAACTCTTAGTTTTCTTGGGCTTGGATTAGTTGATGATCCTTCATGGGGACAAATGTTAAATCAAGCTGTTCAGTCAGCGACATTTAATTGGTGGATGGCAGCGTTTCCTGGCGGGGCAATATTTTTTACTGTATTTTCATATAATATGATGGGTGAGTCACTACGTGATGCAATTGATCCTAATTTGAAAAAATCAAAATAATGATGGATTCTTTATTAAAAGTTGAAAATTTGAAAACCTGGTTAAATACCGGCGTGTCTGTTGTAAAAGCAGTTGATGATATCAGTTTTGAAATTAAAAAAGGTGAGACTTTTTGTCTCGTAGGTGAGTCTGGTAGTGGTAAATCGATTTGTGCATTATCAATAATTCAATTATTACCGAATGATATTTGTTCTCACCCAAGTGGCATTATCAAGTTTAATTACCGGGATAATCAAAATACTAATGAACAAATTAATATGCTTGATTGTTCTGATGATTTAAAAAGAAATATTCGCGGCTCTCGAATTGCAATGATTTTCCAGGAACCAATGACCTCATTAAACCCGGTTCTAACGATTGGTGAACAAATAATCGAAGCTATTCAGTTACATTTTCCAGAGTTAACTGAACAACAACAATTTGATAAAACGTTAGAGGCTCTTAAGCAAGTTCAAATTCCCGAACCGGAACAACGTATAACAGAATATCCTCATCGATTATCTGGTGGTCAACGACAACGGGTTATGATTGCGATGGCAATGGTGTGTGAACCCGATTTATTAATTGCCGATGAGCCCTCTACTGCATTAGACGTTACCATACAAGCTGAAATATTGACTTTAATGCAAAATTTGCAAGAAGCAAAAGGCATGAGTATTTTATTTATTACTCATGATTTGGGGGTTGTCTCCCAAATTGCAGATAGAGTTGCTGTTATGCAGATGGGAAAAATTGTAGAGCAGGGTGATAGTGGTGCTATTCTTAAAAATCCTGAGCACGATTACACTAAAAAATTACTGGCGGCACTACCAGAAAGAATGAAAGCCAAACGTGATAAAATTGTACAAAGTCAAAATACGATAAACGAAAATAAAACCAAGAATGATGCAAAAATTTCATTAGTGAAGTTAAAAAATCTTAAAGTCCATTTTCCGGTTAAGAAGGGAATTTTTCGTCACACTGTTGATCACATTAAAGCTGTTGATGGAATTGATTTGAGCATTACCAAAGGTGAAATTCTCGCCCTGGTAGGTGAGTCCGGTTGTGGAAAAACAACACTGGGACGCACAATTTTAAAATTAATAGAACCTACTGCAGGTAGTATTGAGTTTTCTGGTCGCAATATTTCAAATTTAAGTCGCACTGAAATGAAACCATACCGAAAATCAATGCAGGTAGTATTTCAAGACCCAATGTCATCATTAAATCCCCGATTAACAATCGCAACTACCTTAATTGAACCAATGGCAGTACATAAAATTGGTATATCACATGAGGAAAGAATTGAAATAGCACGTGAGGTTTTAAAAAGTGTGCAATTGGATCCCGATTACTTATGGCGCTACCCGCATGAATTTTCAGGAGGTCAAAAACAACGAATCGGCATAGCTCGCGCGTTAGTTTTAAAACCGGAGTTTATTGTGTGCGATGAAGTTACCAGTGCATTAGATGTATCAGTTCAATCTGAAATATTAGATATTCTACTAGAACTTCGAAATAACCATCAATTAACTTTATTGTTTATATCTCATAATCTATCCGTTGTTGAGTATCTTAGTGACAGTGTAGCTGTAATGCAGGCAGGCAAGATAGTCGAGTATGGTCAGACAGATCAGGTTTGTTCACGGCCGGTGAATGATTATACCAAACACTTAATGGATGCCGTTCCCAGAGTTAAATTGTGAGCTGAATTATAGTGTTAACAATAAATTAACTTGATTGCCGGGTCACATCAACATATAAAGTTATTCTTTGTCCCGGTTGCAAATATTTACTGCGTGATAAGCGTCGGTTCCAACGTCTGATCTGCTTAATGGAAACACGAAATTTCTTCGAAATTCTGGAAAGCGAATCGCCGCGACGAACACGATATCCAATACGCTGTGTGTGATTCGGTGGTCTGGTCACTGGTCGGTAATTTGAAATATTTGTAGTCTTGCGAGCCCAGATAACAATTTTTTGACCGGGTTTTAATTTATCTCGAGGTGCCAAACCATTCCATTTAGCCAGTTGCCTGGTTCCTACACCGTGTCGAGTAGCAAGCCCCCACCAGGTATCACCCCGTTGGATAGTATAAAGAATTTTTTTGCCTTTACGTTTAATATTCTGATTTTTTTTTGTACGCTGATTGGAGCTTAATTTGTAGGAGCTTAGTCGCTTACTGGCTGTTGGAATTAATAAATTATGTCCTTCACGAATACGGTTACCACGTAAATTATTAGTTTTTTTAATGAGCGAAGTACTGACGTGATATTTTCGAGCAATGCTACCGATTGTCTCACCTTTGCGAATTCGATGCCGTTTCCATTTTACGCGCTCATTTAATGGAAGATCGGCAAGAGTAAATTCAAAGTCATCGGATTTATCGGTAGGAATGAGTAGATAATGAGGTCCTTTGGGTGCAGTTGCCCAGCGATTAAATCCTGGATTTAAATTGTACAATTCTTCAATCGTGATGCCAGCCATTTCAGCAGCAAGGGCAAGATCAATTTGTGAACTGATATCAATTTTTTTAAAGTACGGTTCATCAATAATCGGCAGAAGCGTTAAGTTGTATAGCTCCGGATTCAATATTAACTTTTTTAAGGCCAGTAATTTTGGAACGTAAGCTTTGGTTTCAGGTGGCAGCTTCAGTGAGAAGAAATCAGTTGGACGACCGCGTTTTTTATTTTTTCGTATAGCGCGTTGTACTGTTCCCTGACCAGAGTTATAAGCCGCAAGTGCCAGCATCCAGTCGCCATTAAAGTGAGTTGCTAAATTTTTTAATAATCGCAGTGAGGCATTGGTTGACGCATAAATGTCGCGACGACCATCATACCACCAGTTTTGTTTTAAACCGTATAATCGACCTGTTGACGGGATAAACTGCCAGATACCAGACGCACGTCCATGAGAATAGGCAAAAGGTTTAAATGCACTTTCAACAATGGGAAGCAGTGCTAATTCACCGGGAATGCCCTGTGCTTCGAGTGATTCAACAATAAAATGCATGTAAGGTGTTGCTCGTGCAGCAACACGATTGATGTAGTCGGGGTGATTTTTAAACCATTTAAATTGAGTATCAATCCTTTTATGATCAATATCTTCTATCTTAAAATTGTCTCTGATTCTGTCCCAAATATTACTGGGGTTAGTATTAACCCGAAATGGTCCGAATTCATGTTCATCCAGTTTTGCTTGAAGATCGGCTTCGTTTAGAAAAGCAGGGTAAGTCTGATCACCAACTACACTGTATAAGCCTTGTGTAACACCATCGAAAGAATAAACTGTGGAGTTGCTGTTTGAGCTCAACATCGTGTCTGTGATGGCACACGATGAGCTTAAAAAGGCAAAGAAAAAAACAACAGTTATGTTAATTTTGATTTTAATTTTAATTATTTTATCTAGCATATTGATATGTATAGTAAAAATAGTAACGCAGTTCGTCAAGCGTCATTCAATAGTTTTGCCAACTGAATATCTAAATTAGAAAAAACTAAATTTAAACCAGCCTGTTAATTTACCCCTGTATAATGCCAGAATGTGCAATTTGGTGTAAGGTTGACTTATACGATATTAAGGATTATTTACTCAAATGTTTGCTCGATTTGTTAAAACCTCAGTTAGTTCACAAAATATATCGGCAGATCAATGGTTTACTTTATCAAAGTGGTATAAAACCACACTTGGAGCAAGTTTTGAGCAACTCGAAAAAGCCAGTCTGGATAGAAATTTAAATAACTTATTTGGATACTATCTTCTGCAAGTCGGAAAGCTGGGTCAATTAAACTGGCATGAGAAAAGCCGAGTTTCACATTGTTTCATAATGGAACAAAATAACTCGGATATTGTTATTGATGAAGATATTGCTACTAAATCTGTTATTGGAAATGTGCTTGAGTTACCAGTACAAAGCACCAGTGTTGATGTACTTGTATTACCACACCAACTTGAATTCTCTTATGACCCTCATGAAGTATTACGTGAAGCTGAGCGAGTATTAATACCTGAAGGCCATGTTATCTTATTATCATTTAATCCATTTAGTGTCTGGACAGTATTTCGTTGGGTATTAAGATGGAAGCAGGATGTACCCTGGCGTGGTCGGTTTTTTAGTAAAACACGTGTAAAGGATTGGTTAGCTTTATTGGGATTTGATATTGTTCAATGCGAGAGTTATTTTTATCGTCCACCCAGTCAACACGAAAATTTTATGTCTAAAGTTAATTTTTTAGAACAAATTGGTAAACGTTTTTGGCCAGCCTTGGGCGGTGGTTATATTATCGTGGCAAAAAAACGTGTTAATACCTTTACGCCAATTCGTCCACGATGGAAGTCTCGAAAAATAGCAGCCACCGGTTTGGAACCTTCAAGTAAAACATCATCACTGCAAAATAAAAACCAAAAATTATGACTGATACTGTAAAGGCGTATACTGATGGAGCCTGTCGCGGTAATCCAGGCCCAGGAGGATGGGGTGTGTTAATGCAACTTGGTGAACATGAAAAAAGGCTTTTCGGTGGAGAAGGAAATACGACTAATAATCGTATGGAGCTAATGGCAGCAATTATGGCGTTAGAAAGCTTAAAGCGACGCTCAAAAATAAACATAACCACTGATTCACAATACGTTATGAATGGCATAACTACGTGGATAATCAATTGGAAAAAACGAAATTGGAAAACAGCTGCAAAAAAACCAGTTAAGAATGTTGACCTTTGGCAACGTCTTGATGCAGCGGTCGCGCAACATGAAGTTAGTTGGGATTGGGTGCGAGGACACAGTGGTCATATCGAAAATGAAATTGCCGATCAACTGGCAAATCAAGGTATTGATAGTCTGTAAGTTCTCAATACGTTCCAATACTGGTTCTTTCTCATATCACTGTTCTGATGTATCGTACTCGAATGAGATACATAGTATTAGATACTGAAACTACCGGGCTAGAAACTTCACAAGGTCATCGTATCATCGAAATAGGTTGTGTTGAAGTTATCGACCGATCCATAACCGGTAAAACCTATCATCAATACATCAATCCCGAACGCGAAATAGATGAAGGTGCGATTGAAGTTCATGGTATCAGCAATGAATTTTTAATTGATAAACCAAAATTTCACGATATCGTAACTGATTTTATGAATTTCATTAATGGTTCTGAGTTAATCATCCATAATGCGCGTTTTGATGTTGGTTTTATTAATTACGAGCTATCCAAACTTAAAAACGGTAAAGATAATAGACAAGTAGAAGACAATTGTACCGTTCTTGATACACTGGCATTAGCACGGAAAATGCATCCGGGACAAAAAAACAACCTTGATGCGTTGTGCAAGCGTTATAACGTTAATAATTCGGAACGTGATTTGCACGGCGCATTGTTAGATGCTGAGATTCTGGCAGATGTTTATTTAGCAATGACCGGTGGCCAAGTTAAATTATCGTTGGATAATTTTTCAGATAATTTGTCTACCACAGAACAATCCGATATTCGCCATTTGAATTCGGCGCGATCAAAACTTCGAGTTATTTCACCAAGCCCCGATGAGCTTGAAGCTCATGAATTAAAATTAAACAATATTGAAAAATCATCCAATGCTAAAAGTTTGTGGCGTAACTTGAGCGAGTCGAAACAAAGTAGTAATACATCTGATGAGATAATTACTGACGCTGAAAAAATACCAGGTTAATCGTTTAATTCAAGTATAAGTGGATCCAGATGCTTGCGATATACCCAAGTGCGATAGCCCACATCCATTTTAAGTGAGCAAAGAAAGTATAGATTCCTCTAGCTTGTCCCATTACGGCTACTCCGGCAGCTGATCCTATTGATAAGAGTGATCCACCGACACCAGCGGTGAGTGTAACGAGTAGCCACTGAGTTTTATCCATATCCGGTTCCATTGTTAGTACGGCAAACATTACTGGAATGTTATCAACAATTGAAGAAAATAAGCCTACTAATATATTGGCATAGGTTGGCCCAAGATCGCCATAAATCAATTGTGATGTTAGTTCTAAATAGCCTAAAGCACCAAGCCCACCAACTGATAATATAATGCCGTAAAAAAACATTAGGGTATCCCATTCGGCACGTTCAAGTGATTTGAATATATTGTAATTTTGATCCGGGTTTTCTGAAGTTAATTGATCCTGGAGCACTTCGATATTGAGTTTTTGGTTGCCATTTAATTTATTATCAAATGTTTTTGAATGATTTCCTTTGCGTTGTTTTAAATAATAGCCAAAAAGTTTCAAAAATCCGAGTCCAGTCATCATGCCAATAACAGGAGGTAGGTGTAGAAAGTTATGGGCGGTTACTGCCATCGAAATTGTGAGAATAAATAATCCTACTACAAATAATGCACCATGTTTTAATTCTGCAGATTCATTTGCCGGTGCGGGTTGTTTGCTCGACAATACAAAACTCATAATAAAAGCAGGTATCAACCAATTTATAGCGGATGGAATAAACAGTGAGAAAAAATCATAAAATTGAAGAACTCCTTTTTGCCACACCATTAAAGTTGTTATATCACCAAAAGGACTAAATGCACCACCGGCATTTGCAGCTACAACAATATTAATACAGCCAACAGTAATAAATTTTTTGTCAGAAGGATCGATCGTCATAATAACAGTTGACATTAACAAGGCGGTAGTTAAGTTATCGGCAATAGGGGATATACAAAATGCTAACAATCCGGTTAACCAAAAAATTTTTCGTTGTGAAAATCCTTTATTAATTAACCAGACACGTAATACATCAAAAATTCCACGTTCTTCCATGGTGTTGATGTATGTCATCGCAGCAAGTAAAAATAAAAATAATTCTGCAAACTCCAGTAAATTATGTCGAATTAATGCTTCTGCGCTATGGGTATCACCATTAGTAATAAAAATGAGTGCAACTATAGTCCAGATAAATCCTGCACCAATAATAACGGGTTTGGATTTTCGTAAATTTAGTTTTTCTTCACCTATAACTAGTAGGTAAACAAGTACAAAAATTATTAATGCCAGTATTGCTGCCCAATGGCTTGTGTAATTGTATGTTGATCCAGATGATTCAACAGCAAAGCAAATCGAAGGTAGTAATAAAATAATGCCGAATAAGAGTTTAAACCAAATTGAGTTGTTCATATTTATTTGTTATGCCCGTGTTTTAAATTAAATTTTACTATGTAATCACAGTAATCATGATTTATCGGACTTATTCTACAAGCTTACTTAGATAGCTGCTTCTAAATATTTAGGAATAGAAATTGAGCTGTAAAAATCGTGATTAAGAGTGGACTGATAAAATAGCTTATACCTTGTCAAAAATAGAGTAAATTACTCAAATATTCTCACTTGAAAATACGATTTTTCAAATACACATTTTTTTTGTAGTTTTAATATATAAGTATATCAATTAGATAGACGTATTTGTAATATTTTTTAATTGTTAAAGTTTGAACAATTATATCCGATAATTGTATTAAGATTTTAGACAAATAGATTGCTATTTTGTTTGTCGAATAACCGAATATTCCTCCCCCTGCGCCTAACAGCGCAACACACCCTGGCCCTGCTCCCCAGCAGGGCATTTTTTTGATTTAATTCTGAATTACCGCCAGATAACGATTCAATCGATTTTCTCAAGTCTTATATAATGATGCCGATAATGAATTGGTAATCAATTAATGATCCAGAGTGATGATGCAAGAATTACATTTTAAACCTTATAAAATACCTCTTTTAAGTGGCATTGCCTGTATTGGGGTGTTGTTTATTTCTCACTCGATAATAATTTTATCGATATTATTTCTTTTGCAATCCGTTCTTTGGCTTTTTACAGCAAATAGTCAGCTCAAAAATAGCCAAAATTCACATTCGATTGAATTAGAAAATAAGGAGTCAAATGACCTCGTAAATGACATTATGAATAACATAAGCACGGTGATGGATGAGGAAATTTCAGTCATTAAAAATGAATTATCACAGGTTAAAAACATTATTGTCGATGCGATTGAAGAGTTACAAAATAGTTTTTCAAGCCTAAATTCTCATTCACGAACTCAGGAACAACTGGCAATATCCTTGATTGAAAATATGGCGAATCAAAATAATGATAGTGATGTTACTGATGAAAACAGCAAAATAAGTTTTTCACAATTTGCGAGTGAAACCAAATCGGTAATGAGTTATTTCGTCGATCAGGTTGTTGGTGTCAGTAAAGAAAGTATGTCGATGGTGCATGTTATTGATGATATTGCCGCTCAAATGGTTGAGGTAGTTAGTTTATTGTCTGATGTGAAAACAATTGCAGATCAAACTAATTTGCTTGCACTTAATGCGGCAATTGAAGCTGCCAGAGCAGGGGATGCCGGTAGGGGATTCGCTGTGGTAGCCGATGAAGTGAGAAAATTATCTAAGAATTCAAACAAATTTAGCGATCAAATTAAAGAGGTTGTTAACAACGCACACTTAAACATTGATAGAGCGCAACAATCTATTAGCTCTATGGCATCAAAGGACATGAGCGTAGCGATACAATCGAAACAACGGGTTGAGGAAATGTTTAATCAGGTAGGCGAGATTAACGAATTTATAGAATCTAAACTCAGTGATATTAGCCATGTGTCTGATCAAATTAACACCTCGGTTGGTGTCGCAGTACGTTCTTTACAATTTGAAGATATTGTTCGGCAATTAGTAGAACATATTAATGAGCGAATTATTGGTGTTGAAAATTCATTTAGAATGGTTAATCACACTGTTTTTAATGGTGATGATTATTATTCGAATGAACAAATTCAAAAATTAAGAGATATGCAAGAAAACATCAAGAACAATATATTGATTGGTGTTGATAATAGCGGTAACCCGGTAAGCCAAAAATCAATGGATGAAGGTGATATTGAGTTATTTTAGTTTTTTCTAAACAATAAAATATTGTGTAATTAATAAATTTTTAAAGGTGAATAATATGCCAATTTCCAGCACTGTCACTGATAATGGAAAAACTGTCACTATCAATATTAGTGGTCGTTTTGACTTTAATTCACACCGTGATTTTCGTGCATCGTATGGTGATGAAGGTAGTAATTTGAAATACATTGTTAATATGAGTGGCACAGATTATATGGATAGTTCGGCATTAGGTATGTTGCTTCTATTAAGAGAGCATGCTGGCGGTGATGGTTGTAATGTAACCATTACAGCTTGCAGTGATGAAATTAAGAAAATATTAACGATTTCAAACTTTGAGAAACTATTTAAGTTAGCTTGAAAATTAATAATTAGAGTGAAAATGAAAGTGCTTATTGTAGACGATGACATCACAAACCGTATGGTTTTAAATGCTATGTTGCTTAAGGACGGGCATGAAATTTATGAGGCTGAGAATGGTCAGCAAGCTATTGATGTATATGATCGTGAACAACTTGACCTGGTATTAATGGATGTCATGATGCCCGTAGTAGATGGCTATGCGGCAACTAAAACGATCAAAGAGAAATCGAAGGATAATTTTATTCCCGTTATTTTTTTAACGGCAATGACCGATGAAGATGCCTTAGTCAAGTGTGTCGAATCTGGCGGTGATGATTTTTTAACAAAGCCGTTTAACCGTGTTATTTTACAAGCCAAAATCAGGGCATTAGAGCGAATTCGAAAATTATACGAACAAAATGCCGAACAAAAAAACATATTATCGGAATATTATAATAGGACAGAACGTGATCAAAAAGTTGCCGAAAAAATATATTCAAATTTAATGGGGCGTAGTGAATTTGATTCCAGAATAATTGAATTTATACACGAACCGGCAGATAATTTTAATGGAGATTTGGTCTTATCTTTACGCAAACCCGGTGGTGGTATAAATTTGTTAGTCGGTGATTTTACCGGACATGGTCTAGGTGCTGCTATTGGCGCATTACCTGCGGCAGAGGTCTTTTTAGGAATGTCTTCAAAGGGGTTTTCTATTCACGAAATTGTAATAGAAATTAATAGCCGTTTAAATAAATTATTGCCAACAGGTATGTTTTTAGCAGCTGTACTTGTTGATGTGGATGCAAAAGAGCAGCGTGTTTCTATCTGGAATGGTGGCTTACCGGAAATGTATGTGTTTAGCCATGATGAGAATAAAATATCAGGCATTGTTGAATCTTCTTCTCTTCCTTTAGGAATAGTGAATTCCAATAAGTTAATAGTATC
>CAYOHQ010000050.1:0-13032 GCA_964403805.1 uncultured Thioalkalispiraceae bacterium
ATAATGATATTATTTACAATTTTCGAAAATTGTTTATTTTGTTCCTGCATGTCACTGTTGTGTTGCATTAATTTCGCCATTTCCTCATCCCAGCGATCAATGGTGGATAACAGGTGTAATAAATTGGATACATCTTCTTTAAGTACTTTTTTGTTAGTTTCTAAATTAGCAGTAACATCATCTAGTGCGGTTTGCATGTCGTTTATTCGTATTTCAACATCCTGTTGTAGCTTTTGATAGGCTTCTTCAGATTCCATTTTTTTTGTTTCAATAATAGAATATTTTTGTTGGTAGGAATTTTCAAGTTCCGCTATTTTTAAATCCGATTTATATTGCACATCATCAACGACACTTTGTTCGATCTTTGAATTAATTGTTTGAATTAAGTCCTCTTTTTCATTTTCCCATGTCAACGTAATTTTTTTCTTATAAAAGTAATAAAAAACAGCAACACCGATAATGACACCAGCAAGTATTGCAATTACTATTTCTATAGTTAAGTTCACGTTATTTTGCCAATTTTCAACTAGGCCAGTTTTTTTGCATATTCTTCTGGTATCACAATACACGATTCAAATTGCCTAAAGCCTTTTGCATCGGGATTTGTATTAGTCAGGTGAATTTTAATATCACCGCCAATTGAGGTCATAAAGCGTTTTACCGCATCCATACCCACACCGCGTCCTGATACATCAGATACTTGCTCGGCGGTTGAAAATCCGGAGTGAAAAATTAAACTAGCCAACTTATCATCACTAATATCTTCGTCAGCCGAAATAATTTTATTTTCTATGGCTTTTTGTTTGATACGATCCAGTGCTAAACCTCGACCGTCATCGTATAGCTTAATAACGTAATTTGAGTCTTGTTGTTCCATTACCAAGGTTATCGTTCCTTGTTCTTCTTTGCCCGATTGAGTCCGTTCATCGGATGACTCCAGACCGTGATCAACCGAGTTTCGAAAGGTATGTGTTAACACATTGCGCAATACTGGTGCGATGTCGGCTGACAAGCGAATATCATTGTCTTTAATAACGATTTTGGGCGCCTTTTTACCTAATGTTTCAGCCATTTCTGGAATGGAGGTCAGAATATTTTCGATTATACTATCAATGGTTTCAGTGCCAATTGCGCCAATGATGATTCGCATGCGTTCAATTGCATCGGCTGAATGTTTTTTATTGCTTGTATCAACTTCATTGAGCACATGATGTATGATACCAATTAATTGCTCATCCATGAATACGCCTTCGTCTTTAGCCGATTGCAGTTTTTCTTCATAGACCGTGTTATAAGATTTGATCAACTCTTTAACGGCATATAATTCAGCCAGTAATACATCCTTATCCCATTCCGGGTTATCGGATTTGCGTAAATCATCATAGGTTTGTTCAGTCTCGTGGACAGTATCAGTTATGCCACTAAAACCGTAGGTGCGCGCATTACCTTTGATGGTGTGCATATTACGGAATAACAGTGCAATATTGTCGGCATCGAAACCGGTTGATTCGATAATAATTTTTTCATTTTCATCGATGAATTCATAACCAGTTTTAACAAATTCGACAAATTTTGCTTCCGAGACTGCTAGAATTTGGCCGATGATTTCAAGTTCGGCTTTTTGTTTCTCGGCTTCAGCTTGCAGACCACGTAAATCGGTAACATCGCGAACGGTGATCATTAATTTTTCAATAGTATCATTCTCATCGATCATGGTGTCCCAATCGAGTTCGAGAATTTTTTCTGTTCTGTCGGGCATCACTAATGTGTATTCTGGCACCAGACAATGTTTGTTAAAATCAAACATCATTTCATCTTCACCTAAAATAGCACCTAGTGCGGTTTTGATTTGATCCAGTGCATTGGAGCCTAATGTGGTGTTGGTGAACAATAAATCCATAATGTGCTTACCGGCAATATTACCGTGCTGCAATATTGATTCCAGATAAGCTGAATATTCGGGATGGACAGTACCATCAGTGGTAATGGTGAATATACCCTGATGCATATTTTGCAGCATGTTGTTAATGTCATTGGTTTTTTGTGCTAATTCTGCGGTTCGTTCTTCAACTTTTTGTTCCAGTGTTCGGTTTTGCTCTTCAATAACTTCCAGCATTTGAATATTTTTTGCGGTTACTACGGTCATACGCGAAATATTTTCAGCAAAATCTTGCATTGAGCTGTCAAAGTTAACTTCACCGATATGTCCTGATAAATTCATGACACCAAATAATTTATCATCATCCATCATAGGCACGGCAATGATAGTGCGTGGTTCATCTTCATCCCCGGGAACATAAGAATCTTCTTCACGAATATCGGGAATATGGATAACTTTACGTGTTTGAGCCGCTTTTCCTGCAATACCTTCACCCAATTTAAATGTTCGTGGTTTGTGTTGATGCAATTCTTCACGGTCTGGAAAAAAGCTGCTGATGCTTAGTGATTGTGAATCTTCATCGAATAAATACAGGGAGCCCGATTCAACATTCATTTGTTCGTGTAAAACACCCATCGCCGTTTCCAATGCTTTATTTTGGTTGTGCATACCGGCCAGAATATCACCGGTTAAATTTAAAATGGATAAATCATCAATTTTTTTACGGATAGAATCTCGCATGTCAGCAAAACTATTTGCCAGGCTGCCAAGTTCATCCCTACTAGTGGCATCTATTTCTTGCTCTAGATTACCCTGAGATAATGCCGTGGCACTTTCTTTTAATTTATGTAGCGGATTAATAATAAAAATTCGAAACATTAAAATTAAACTGATGGTAATAGCAACCATTAAGACCCCTATTGTAAGCCCACCAACTTTTTTGAATTGAGTTAATGCTTGTTCACCGAGGCTACTAACATCGGTAATTGCAGAATCAATGCGTTGGTTACTTTCAGTGGCTGATTTCACCAGTGTTGCTTTTGACATACCAATTAAGACAGATCCCAAATCTTCATCATCAAATATAATGGGATAGCGTTTTTCGAGAATGTTGGATTTATCTTTGGGCTCTTTATAAGCCGTCATTGCTTCACCGCTAGGTTTCAAATAAGTGGTGTAGGCAACATCGGGATCTTTGGCGGCTTCTTGCTGGAATGCAATTAATGAGGTGAAATCATAAGACAAAATAAAGTCCGGCGATGTTTTTGCCATGAATGTACCGATTACATCACTTTTCGATTTTAATGCCGCCAGTTGTGCGCTTTCGGCACTTTTCTGTTCAACGAGCAGGGATTCACGTGCTTTATCGATATTCTTTTGGGTGGCATTTTGCACGTCGGCAAAGACAAAATAAGCACCGATTGACGTTGCTATTAATGTTACTAAAAGAATAGGAGGTAGAAATTTTGTTGATAAATTAATATTCATTTTCTTCGTCATGATAGTGTTTGCCTTCTAATACGCGAATTAATAACCGGGTAATCGTATATCGTCAAAAATCACGATTAGCTTTAGTATAAAACCTATTTTATTTAAGAATTAAATTTCCCTATTTAAAATAACCTATTTCAAAAATTTTATTTAAGCGTTATTTAAAAATTATCTTAACTTTTATTTCATTCAGCCGATAAAATTGACACGAATATCCACTTAACTACTCTTGGGAGTAATACCATGAATTTAAAATTAGTCAGTGCTGTGGTTTTGGGTTTGATGACAGCATTTTCGGCAACCATTACCTTTGCTGATATTAATATGGGCGTTTTTCCGCGTCGTCCAATTGGTAAAACCGTTAAAGCCTTTAAGCCACTGGCTGAAAAATTATCAAAAGAATTGGGTGAGCCGGTTAAATTAATCGTTCCCAAGAACTTTAAGGCCTTTTGGAAAGGGGTGAAATCAAATAAATACGATATTGTGCATTACAATCAATACCATTACTTATTAAGTCATAAAGGACAAGGTTATAAGGTAATTGTTGCTAATGAAGAAAAAGGATCAAAACTAATTGCGGGCACTATTAGTGTGCGTACCGATAGTGGTATTAACAAAGTTGAAGATTTAAAAGGTAAAACGATATTATTTGGTGGTGGCAAAAAAGCCATGGGCAGTTATATAGCACCAACCTATATGCTGAAAAAAGCGGGATTAGTGGCAGGTAAAGATTATACGGTGCGTTTCGCTAAAAATCCGCCCAGTGCCGTTATTGCTACATTTAATAAAGCGGCTGATGCAGCAGGCGCAGGTAATATCATTTTAAAAGTGAAGGGCGTTACCAAGAAAATTGATGTGAGCCAAATGAAAATTTTGGTTGAGAGCCCTAGTTTTGTGCATTTAACCTGGGCTGTTAAAGGCGATATGTCCAAAGAAAAGGCCACCAAGATACAAACTATTATGACATCCTTAAAGAAAACGGATCCTGACATTGTAAAATCAGCATTGGTTACCGATTTCTATAAATCCAGTGATAGCGATTTTGCTAAAGTGCGTGAAATTGTAAAATTTGCACTAGATGAAGATTTGTAAATCCGTTTTTTCAATGCATAAAAAGGGCTTAGTGATAAGCCCTTTTTTTTGCTAGAACGAAATACCGTAAGACAAGCCAACTGATTTTTGTTGCATTTTAATATTGGCATTGCCACTGGTGCCGGGGATATTTGAGTTTCCTGTCACTCTGTTTTCTAGCGCATGCATGTAGAACAGACTTAATTCTGATTTTCCTGAAAATTTCCAGCTTGCGCCCAGCGTGGCGTGTTTAGTAATAACTGCAGGTGCTATTAGATTAAAACTGGTGTCATCCGCTCCAATAATTTGATTACCTTTGCTGAAACCAGCACGCAGAGTGACGGCTTTAGCCACTTTATAACTTACGCCAATTTTGTAAACGGTGGAATCTTCCCAACCAAAACCGGGGCCATTGTCGTTTCCTAATTTGCCACCTTGAGCCGCATTGTTTGGATTTGAAATTGCTTTTGAATCGGTGTAATTAATTTTTTGCATGTCCAGTAATAAATTCATCTTGGGGCTTAATTCATAATTAACGCCAACCACCCAATTAGACGGGATGTCCAGATTACCTTGTTCTGCAAACAACTCGTTATATTTATTAAATTTAGACATTTCAGATTGGGTTTGATACGCGAACCCAAATGACAAGTGATCACTCACTTCCGTTAGCCAGCCAATTTTAATGCTGTAACCGGTTGAATCATCTTTACCAACATCGGATAAATTATTTGCGGTACCTGATGGTGTTAGCGGGGCGAAACCACCAATGCCGGTGGCTTCAAATGTTTGGTAAATAAAATTAGCCGATAAGCCAATAGTATGTCGGTTTGATATTTTATACGCGAGTGTTGGCGCAATAAAAACCTGCTCAAGATTAACACCTGTTTTTGGCCCATTTGGGTTACCAGAATAAACTGGAATAGACGGATATTCGGTATTCATGCCGCCATTACCGTACATCATAATTCCCCACGACCATTGCTTGTTTATTTTACTACTGTAGCCAAATTCCGGGATGATAAAACTGGCTTTGCCGTCTCCACTGTAAGTAACATTGTCGTGTCGCGTTGTTGCATTACGAACCGGCTTAAAATATTCAACACCTATGTCAAAGCGGTTTGCGCTTTCCTGTAATAATGCCGGGTTGCTAGCTGCCGATAAGCTACTTAATGAAATCGCTACGCCAGCGCCGCCCAAACTTTTGTGTTTGTTTCCGTAACCATGTGCGAAAAAACCGTTGGTGGCATATACCGTGGGTGCATACACAAATGAAGCGAGTATTATAATTCCAGATACGGCTGTATTTGATTTTGTTTTGTTATTCGTTAGCATTTTAATTCCTTTTTGCTTATCGCTGTCCGTGTGTATTGTAATGACTGCCCTAAAAGAACCGATTATAGGGATAATCGAATGATGAGTTCTGAGCCATTAATCACAATATTATAATATAATAATAAATTTGTGGGAAAATGTTTCTTATTTGATTAGAAATTAAACAGTTTAATTTATTTGCTATCGATGTGTGGCCTGTAAATTGGAGGCAATTTGCTCGCGATAGCAGTCAATTAGCCGTTTAGGTAAAGACTATCAAATATTCCCCTGCTCATGCCGAGCTGATACAATCAAGTCATAAATAGTTGATTGATCGAACAATCGGAGTGAAACATGTCGTCACGACAGGCAGAAATAAAGCGCGATACCCTGGAAACCAAGATTCAGGTAAAACTGGATATAGACGGTTCCGGTGTCGGTAAGTTTGATACCGGGGTGCCATTTCTGGATCACATGATGGATCAAATAGCCCGTCATGGTTTGATCGATCTCGATATTGTCGCCAAGGGCGATTTGGAAATCGATGCACACCATACCGTGGAAGACATTGGTATTACTTTGGGCATGGCGGTTAACAAAGCTATCGGCGATAAAAAAGGCATTCGACGTTATGGCCATGCTTATGTGCCACTCGATGAAGCATTATCACGTGTCGTGATCGATTTTTCTGGTCGACCCGATCTGGAGTTTCACGCTGAATTTACACGAGCCCGTATCGGTGAATTTGATGTCGATTTGATTAAAGAGTTTTTTCAGGGATTTGTGAATCATGCGTTGGTAACACTGCACATCGATAGCATTCGGGGCAAAAATGCCCACCATATTGCTGAAACGGTATTCAAAGCATTTGGTCGTGCTGTGCGTATGGCACTGGAGGCTGATCCGCGTATGGCTGGTCAAACACCGTCTACAAAAGGAACCCTTTAGATCGCACTATCAGGATCTGGATTGTAGTTTATTATGAATACTGTCACCGTCATTGATTATGGCATGGGTAACCTCCACTCTGTCGCTAAAGCTTTGGAACACGTTGCTACCACTGAAAAAATTGTGGTTAGCGGCGATCCCGATATTATCCTGAAATCCGATCGTGTTGTGTTGCCCGGTGTTGGTGCGATGCGCGATTGCATGGCTGAAATGCAGCGTCTTGGTCTGGTTGATGTGATTCACGAAGTTGCTAAAACTAAACCGTTATTTGGTGTTTGTGTCGGCATGCAAGCCATGCTCGAAGCCAGTGAAGAGAATAATGGCGTTGACTGTCTGGCTTTATTTAAAGGTAATGTGTTGGAATTTGAGAAACACATCCCGGAATTAGCCAATAATAAAAGCCTCAAAATTCCACACATGGGCTGGAATCAGGTTAATCAAACAATCGAACATCCAATGTGGCAGGGCGTTGCTCAAAACAGCCGGTTCTATTTTGTGCACAGTTATTATGTTGAACCTGCTAATTCAGACGTGGTGGCTGGCACTTCGGAATACCCGGTGTCGTTTACCACGGCGATAGCAAAAGACAATATTTTTGCGGTGCAATTTCACCCTGAAAAAAGCCAACACAGTGGCTTGCAGCTTTATAAAAACTTTCTAAACTGGTCATGTTAGTGTGTGCTTACATTTGCTATTAGTAAAGAATATAGAATGGTGTAATACTCAAATTATGAATATAAAAAAAGCGCTGATTTCAGACAAACCTCAAAAATGGATGTCACTATGTTACTAATCCCCGCTATTGATTTAAAAGACGGTAAATGTGTCCGTCTACGTCAGGGCAATATGGACGATGAAACAATTTTTTCCGATAATCCGGTAGCAGTAGCTGGCCGTTGGGTCGATGCCGGCGCACGTCGATTACACATAGTGGATTTAAATGGTGCTTTTGCTGGAGAGCCGGTTAATGCTGAAGTGGTTCACGACATAGCTGCAGCCTATCCTGATTTACCGATTCAAATTGGCGGTGGTATTCGCAATGCCGAGACTATCGAAACGTATCTGGAAGCCGGGGTGCAATACGTCATCATCGGTACCAAGGCGGTTAACGAGCCACATATTGTTAAAGATTTGTGTCTGGAATTTCCGGGGCATATTATTGTGGGCCTCGATGCCAAAGACGGTAAGGTTGCGATTGATGGCTGGTCTAAATTATCCAAGCATGATGTGATTGATATGGCCAAAATTTTTGAACAAAATGGTGTTGAAGCCATTGTGTATACCGACATTGGCCGTGATGGCATGATGACCGGGGTTAACGTCGAATCAACTCAAAAACTGGCGCAGGCGATAACGATTCCAGTAATTGCTTCGGGTGGTATAACCAATCTGGACGACATTAAATCCCTGTGCGCGGTAGCGGATGATGGCATCATGGGTGCGATTACCGGGCGCGCTATTTACGAAGGCACACTGGATTTTGCCGAAGGGCAGAAATTATCAGACAGCCTGATCGTGTCGGAATAACAGGTGGATAATAAATGTTAGCCAAACGGATTATTCCCTGTCTTGATGTTGATAATGGCCGCGTTGTTAAAGGCGTGCAATTTGTTGATATTCGCGATGCCGGTGATCCGGTTGAGATCGCCCGCAAATACGATCAGCAAGGCGCTGATGAAATCACCTTTTTAGACATTACCGCCAGTTCCGATAACCGCGACACCATGGTGCAGGTGGTTGAAGAAGTCGCCGGGCAGGTATTTATTCCATTAACGGTTGGTGGTGGCATTCGTAAGGTCGAAGACGTACGCACCATGCTCAATGCCGGTGCGGATAAAGTGGCTATTAATACGGCTGCGGTTTTAAATCCGGAATTTGTTAAAGAGGCCGCTGAAAAATTTGGCTCACAATGTATTGTGGTGGCGATTGATGCCAAGCAGGTCAGTACTGATCCAGCGCCGAAACGCTGGGAAATTTTTACCCACGGTGGCCGTAAAGAAACCGGTATTGATGCGGTTGAGTGGGCTATTAAAATGGTTAGTTATGGTGCTGGTGAGATATTATTAACCAGCATGGATCGCGATGGCACTAAAATCGGTTTTGATCTGGAGCTAACCCGCGCTATCAGTGATGCAGTGCGGGTGCCAGTGATTGCATCCGGTGGTGTCGGTAAATTAGAACATTTAAGTGAAGGTGTAAAACAAGGCCATGCCGATGCAGTATTGGCAGCCAGTATTTTTCATTTTGGCGAACACACAATTGAAGAAGCGAAACGGCAAATGGCCAGAGATGGCATCGAAATGCGCTTATGACTGCCAGCAACACAGCCTGGCTGGATGAAATCAAATGGACCGACGATGGCTTAGTGGCCACCATCGCTCAGGAAACCGGCTCGGGAAAAGTGTTGATGATGGCGTGGATGAACCGCGAATCCCTTGCACTAACAGTGGAAACCGGACATGCGGTTTATTATTCCCGATCACGTCAAAAACTCTGGCACAAAGGTGAAGAGTCTGGACATCAGCAAGTAGTGAACGATATCCGGCTTGATTGTGATAACGATGTTATCCTGCTCGAAGTCGAACAAAAAGGCGGGATAGCCTGCCATACCGGGCGGCACAATTGTTTTTTTAAACAATTTAAAGATAATCAATGGCTTGAGGTTGATTCTGTGATCATAGATCCCAAGGATATATATAAATAGACTATGAACGACGTCTTACAACAATTGGCAGTGATATTGGAACAACGTAAATCTTCAGATTCTGAAGATTCGTACGTGGCTGGCCTGTATACTAAGGGTCTGGACGCGATTTTAAAGAAAATCGGTGAAGAAGCCACAGAAACTGTGATGGCAGCAAAAGATGGAGATTCTGATAAAATCATCTACGAAGTAGCCGATCTCTGGTTTCATACTTTGATATTATTAGCACAGCAGGGTTTGCACCCGGATCAGGTACTCGATGAGCTGGCCAGACGTTTTGGAATGTCGGGTTTGGAAGAGAAAGCTAGTCGACAGGATTGACAGGTTTGGATTATGGAACAGGATTGTCTTTTTTGTAAAATAATCGCCGGGTCGATTCCATCGGATACGATTTATGAAGATGAACAAATTTTCGTATTTCGCGATATAAATCCCAAAGCTGAGGTACACTTATTAGTAGTACCGAAAGTTCACTTTGCGAGTCTCAATGAGATGCAACCACAGCACGATGCTGTGATGGCGCACAGTTTACGAATGTTGCCTGTGTTAGCAAAGCAACAAGGATTGGATAGTGGTTTTCGAACCATTATCAATACCGGCAAAGGTGGTGGACAGGAAGTTTTCCATCTACACATCCACCTATTAGGTGGATCATCTTTAGCCGGATTTTAAAAACTGTATTTATTTTTTAGAAATTAACACGTAGGAGTTTATTATGGGTTTTGGTGGTATCGGACCTGGTTCGCTAATTATTATTTTATTGATTGTTATTTTGCTTTTTGGCACAAAGAAATTTCGTAACATTGGATCTGATTTAGGTGGTGCATTTCGAAATTTTAAAAAGGCGGTGAAAGATGACGATTCCAAAAAAGCTGAGTCGGATTCAAATGAATCAATCGAGCAAAAAGAATCCAATGTTATCGACGCAGAAGTGACTAAAGTCGAGGAAAAGGATAAACAATAAACTTGTTTAATCCGGATACCCTCTATGGATTTTAGTTTTGCTGAATTTGCGATTATCGGTATTGTTGCCTTGCTGGTTATTGGGCCGGATAAGTTGCCGGGTTTAGCAAGAACAGCAGGCTTATGGGTTGGTAAAGTTCGAGGTTTTATTAATTCTGTCAAAACAGAAATTGATGCCGAGCTAAAAATGGAAGAAATCAAAAATGCAGTCAAAGGTGGTAATAATAGCCTGCATGAAATTTCAGAAATTATCAGTGAAACTCGAGATGAGTTTCGAAACTCCATAAATCCTCATGGCTCGATTAAAGAAGCAATTGATGCGCCAGATGAATCTGTTAATTCAAATGATTCTGTCGATTCAGGGGATAAGCCAAATTATCAAGTAAAAGCAATTCCCGATGATTTTGATGAAGAAGATGATGCAGCTCATAATGATGTCGAAGATGATTTTATTGATGATTACAACAGTGATTATCAAATAGATGAAATTGAAACTAAAGTTGAAGCTGAACCAGATCCAAAAACAGGCAAGCACGACGATACCGATAAAAGCGCGACTAAAAAAGAAATCAAAAATTAAACTAATTTTTAATTAATATCCTTCAATGGCCACTAATAAAAGTACAGCATCCGAAATCCCATTTGTTGCGCATTTGATCGAATTGCGTGATAGATTATTGCGTGTCGTATTATTAGTTCTCGTCATATTTTTAGTTTTGTTTTATTTTGCAAATGATATTTATACTTATCTTGCAGAACCCTTAACTGTTCATATGTCGCAAAACAGCACGATGATTGCGACCGATGTCATTTCACCCTTTTTAACACCAATGAAGTTGGCGTTAGTATTGGCTATTTTTCTTGTTATGCCTTATATACTTTTTCAAATTTGGAGTTTTATCGCGCCGGGTTTGTATAAGCATGAGAAAGAGTTAGCGTTTCCATTATTGGTATCGAGTATTATATTATTCTACAGTGGTATGGCCTTCGCTTATTATGTTGTTTTTCCATTAGTGTTTGGTTTTATTACAGCAGTAGCGCCCGAGGGTGTTGAAGTGATGACGGATATTTCCAAATATCTGGATTTTGTTTTGATGTTATTTTTTGCCTTTGGTGCGGCATTTGAAGTTCCTGTTGCGACTGTGCTGCTAGTGGCTGCGGGTATAACAACACCAGAAAAACTTGTTGAAAAACGCGCTTACATAATTGTAGCTGCGTTTGTAGTTGGCATGTTTTTAACACCACCTGATGTTATTTCACAAATTATGTTAGCTGTACCCATGTGGATGTTATTCGAGGTGGGCGTAATCGCATCTCGAATGGTCGTTAAACGTCGTGAGCGTCGCGAAAAAGAAATTGATGAACAAGAAGAAAACGAAGACGATGAATTTCATGAATTGTCTGATGATGAAATGGATGCTGAATTAGATCAGGCTATTTCAGAAGAAGAAAATATCACTCGCGATAAACCCAGGAAGCCGGAATAAGTTAATCTTTGGCTCGGTAAGAATTTCAAGCAAAAAAAAAGGAAATTTTTATTACTTAATAATAAAGTAATGAAAATTTCCTAAAAGCTGGAATTGTAAAGGGATTCTACACATCCAACTATCGAACACCGTTGTGTTTGTATTTAATGTAATGATTCTATTAAATACAAAAATGTAATAAAAACAATTATAAAATATGGTGAGAATAGCTTTTCAAAAATAAAGTCAATTATTTTCATAATTTATAAGTGTTTGGTTTTTTAAATTATTGGTTTAAAGTTTTTCTTTTTAACGGTGTCTAATCTTTAATTTCTCTTTTTCTGCTTATAATTATTTAACCTGAAAAATTATAGGTTTAAAGTCTTCCTTATTTAACGGTGTCTAATCTTATTGTATAAGATTAGTATTTCACGATTATTTCTAGGGGGGGGGATTTGTTGGATATATTTTAAGCTGAAGGCTCGATTTTGGGGATGGGTATGTCCAATTTAACTATGGAGCCGCCACCGCCACGAGAAGTGAACAGTAGTGTCCAACCATTGGTTTGAGCGATAAGGTGGGAGATTGCTAAGCCCAGGCCAAGTCCTTTAACATTTGGCAGGCTGGCTTTATTGACACGTACAAAAGCATTTAAGATTTTAGAGGTTTTTCCTTGTGGTACGCCAATACCGCGGTCGAGCACCATTATCGATATATATAATCTTTTTATTTCAACCTTAATTTCGATTGGTTTATCGTCGCTGTATTTTAGGGCATTTTCAATTAGATTTATCATTACTCGGCGTAATGCATCGTGTGGTAGATTGACTTGGTAAGGTTCCTGAGATTGAAAATTTATTCTGTCGGTTGAAAATCCATTCATAATATCTTGAAGTGATTCAGATAAATCAATTTGCGAGCTGTCTTGCACAGTGACACCCTGCCCCAACGATAAAAACTGACCTATAATGGCATTCATTTCCTGTAACACCTGATTGCAGTCGTTGAGATTCGATTCGCCTAGTTTATCGCGTGCCATTTCGAGTAATAACGTCATACGGGTTATCGGGGTGCGTAATTCGTGAGAGATGCCAATTAGTAAAGTGTTTCGGTTTTCAATCAGATTTTGTACATCAGTCGACATTTTTTCAAACTGATCATATAAGTCCTGAATTTCACGACTGTTGTTTTTATTG
>CAYOHQ010000051.1:0-13019 GCA_964403805.1 uncultured Thioalkalispiraceae bacterium
ACAACGAATTTTTGATAACGTATCAGAAGAAGGTTGGAAAAATTGGCTCGAACGCTTAACGACTATCATCAATGAAAACTCACTAAACACGGCTGACCCACGAAGCCTGGATTTAATAGAACAACACATGCTTGGCTTTTTATTTAAAGAAGGCGATTTAGGGTCGCTGCCAGAAGGTTTTCAAGCAGCTGGCGGAAAAAAATAATTAACGTTAATAAAATGACTTCAAAATCCATTACCGATTACCCTGTTTCAGAGTTAAAGTTGATCTATCAAATTTTACATAGCCAGATTCAGGATAATTTTGAATTAATGGATACTGCTTTTCTTCATGATTTGCAATCTCTCCTGCAATCATTTGCGAGCAAAGACGGTATTGACGTTACACTCCACAGTGAGTGGTCCGCATGGTTAAATAACGTAGCAGTCACCTAACGCAAGATGAAATTTTGCAGTCAATGTGGCAGTTCTGTTGTTTTAGAAATCCCGGAAGGTGATAACCTTCCACGTCACGTTTGTCATCAATGCAATACGATTCACTATATCAATCCCAAAGTCGTTACTGGAACCCTTCCTGTTTGGCAGGATAAAGTTTTATTGTGTAAACGCGCAATTGAACCACGTCTTGGAAAATGGACACTACCAGCAGGCTTCATGGAAAACAGTGAATCCCTGGAACAGGCTGCAACCCGAGAAAGTGTTGAAGAAGCCAACGCAAATATTAAAATAATCAGCCTTTATACCGTTTTTAGTTTACCTCACATTAGTCAGGTATACGTTATGTACCGTGCTGAGTTATTAGATTTAAATTTTTCTGCCGGCATTGAAAGTCAGGAAGTTAAATTATTTAGCGAAGATGAAATACCGTGGCAACAGTTAGCTTTTAAAACAATTGAACAAACTCTACGTTACTATTTTGAAGACCGAAAGAAAAATAACTATCCCGTTTATAACCATATAATCAAAAGTAGTAACAGCAAGTAGTATCTGATCTTCATTCGAATTTTATTGGTCTATAATTGAATTGTCATCCCACAATTAATTTGGACAGTTATGACTGTAGAATTAAACCCCCATGCAGCCGCCGTTATTATATTAATAATAATGTCCTTAATTATTTTCTCACAAGAGAAAATGCGGTTAGAGACATCCAGCTTTCTTATTTTAATTATTCTCGTCTTAGTTTTCAGCTTATTTCCTTATGAAAGTAGTAATGGTTCAGTCATTGTTGCAACTGATTTTTTTCTGGGGTTTGGTCATCAGGCGCTTGTCGCAATTTCAGCTTTAATGATTTTAGGGAAAGGAATTGAAAGTACCGGAGCATTAAAACCACTAATCAAGCTATTGTCGAAACATTGGGCAAAACAGCCTAAACGAACATTTTTAGTGACTTTGATTCTAAGTGCGCTGGTTAGTGGTTTTTTAAATAACACACCAATAGTGATAATGTTATTGCCGGTGTTAATCAGTGTTGCTATTAAAAATAAAACCTCACCGTCAAAAATACTGATTCCGGTTGGGCTGGTCACCTTAATTGGTGGAATGGCAACGACCATTGGCACCTCGACCAATATTCTGGTTGTCTCAATTGCAAAAGATCTTGTTGGAATTGAGTTTTCAATGTTTTATTTTGCATTACCTGTAGTTGTGGTTGGCATCATCGGACTTTTGTATTTATGGTTAATAGCACCCATGTTGCTACCGAACAGGGATATTGATTTAACTCATACCAATCAGCGTATTTATCATGCTGTTCTTTTCTTACAGGAGAATAGCCCCGTGATTGGATTACAACTGTCAGAAGCTCTTAAGAAACTGGATTATGAAGTAAAAATTAACAAAATTAGACGTAAACAAAATCAATTTATTTCACCTTTACCTACAGTAGAGCTAAAAGCACAAGATGCCTTGTTTGTTAGTGCTACAGCGGAACAACTTAAAGAATGTGAACATTTACTTCAAGGTCAATTACATAATGTTAATACCAAAGATGAAGTCAGTGAAACAGATTATATCTATTCAGACGACAATCAAATTCTGGCCGAAATTCTGGTAACAGGCGGGTCTTTACTGCAAAATGCTTCTTTGAAAGAAACTCGATTTGCAGAACGATTTAATATTATTGTGCTCGCTCAACATCGATTACATCATCCAACTGAAAAAATTAAACAAAATGTCAGCGACATTAAATTACAACGTGGTGATATTTTATTAGTGCAGGGGACGCGTGAAAATTTAAATACTATTCGCAAGGATAGTAAATTATTAATTCTCGATAATACTGTTGATTTTGTTTCAAGCAAACGTGCGCCAGTATCAATTGCTATTATGGTGTCGGTAGTATTAATAGCTGCATTAAATATTTTACCCATCGCTATTAGTGCTGTTACTGGTGCAGGTCTTATGTTGTTAACGCGCTGTATTCACTGGCGCGATGTTAGTAAAGCGCTTAATATTCAGGTAATTTTAATAGTGGTAGTTAGTTTAGCGTTAGGCAAGGCACTAATTGAAACCGGTGGCGCTGATTATCTAGCTCATCAGTTTGTCGAAATTACAAATGAGTTATCAATATTAACCATTTTAAGTTGTTTGATTTTTATAATGTCGATTGTCACCAATGTTGTTTCAAATACCGCCGCGGCAGTAATTGGAACCCCGGTTGCTATTAGTATTGCGCAACAACTTAATGCACCTCTCGAACCATTTATTTTAGCTGTATTATTTGGAGCTAACATGAGTTATGCAACGCCTATTGGGTATCAAACTAATTTATTAATTTACAGTGCCGGCGGTTATAAATTTAAAGATTTTATGCGAGTTGGTATACCATTAACTTTTATTATTGGAATTGGTTTTACTATCGTGTTGGCAATAATTTATGACGTATAAAACCATAGCTCGATAGTCATTCTTTTACACAAATCGATGTGAATCTATAGCGAATATAGCGAAAATGTTGATTAGATAGATTAAACCTGCAATTATTTTGAGTGAAATTAAAACATAAATACTGTATTTTGTGATTACCATCATAGTGAAAATACACCAATACTCTAATGTACAATGTGTACTAAGAAATTTACTTATAAAACATTATAAATAATGTCGTAATGGACAACTAAAGATAATCAAAATGTTAAACGATATCATAAAATTTGTTCGCTTGATTCCAATATTACAACCGGTGTATGCCAGGTTTCCTAAAAGCTATCTGGCTTTGGCAGCTTTATCAACGGCTGTTGGTTATGCTTTTTTGGCATTTTTCCCATTAATGACAGTAATTTTATTTTTCTCCCTGTTTGGGCATATTTCATCTGCCACAGGTATTGTTGGCTGGATTTTTGTACTCGTTCATATTGCAGCATTAGCCATGGTAGCAGTTACCAGTTTTTTTATGGCAAAGTCTCATTTTCAGAGACCAACCGGCGTAGAACTCGACTGGGAAAAACCCGATAAACTCATTGATGAAATGTTGTTATTGATAGAACGCTATTCGTGTCGCAGTTTTGATAATGTTATATTTACATCAGATTATTCAATTTCAGTTTACCAGACTCCGCGATTCGGAATTCCTATCTTTACCCACACGACATTAAGCATTGGTTTACCGACCTTATTATGTCTTAGCCCCGATCATTTTAAAGGCTCACTTGCTCGTGTTATCGGTCAGTATTCGGGTCAATATGATTTCCTCACTAACTGGATTAATCGTTCCACACGAATTTGGCGCCACTATCTACAAGCTTACAAAATTGGAACAAGCCCAATACACAAATTTTTGTATTATTTCTTTTCACTCTATTGTCCACTCACTGAGGCTATATCTTTTTTTGCTATTCAAAAAGATGAGTTAAAATCGGATCACTACGTATTGGATGTCATTAATGACAATGACGTAGTCGCAATGATCAGTGCCAATATCGTTAATCCAGAATTCTTGGATAAAAAATTCTGGCCAAAAATTCAAAGTATGGCACGAAAAAATCCTTCTGCACCGGAATATTTACCCTTTGATTCAATGGCCAATGCCATTGCAAACGGACTACGCCATGAAGACAAAGAACGCTGGTTAAAAGCTGCATTTTCTGCATCAATTGATTTTTCACATACATTACCTGGTTTGCGTGATCGCATGTATTCCCTGGGCCATGAAGAAATTATTGTACCAAGTAAATTTAATTTTAATGCTGCAAAACATTATCTTGGTGAGTATGCGGCAGAAGTAATTTCTACAATGGATAAAATTTGGTTACAAAGACTGCAATTGGCCTTAAAAGTAATTAATGATTCCCGAAAAACCACAAAATCTTTTTCAGATAACGATCCGCTTGTTGTTCAACTACGTGAACTACAACGTAAAACAAAAGAAAGTGCATTAAGCGAAGAAGAAGTTTTTGAATTAGCCAGACTAACCAGTAAAGTCGAAGGTAAAAATGCCGGTTTAAAAATTTATAATCGAATATTAAAACAAAGACCCAATGACGTTAAAATTTTATACGCTATTGGACGTTTATTACTGGGTAATAATGATGACTCAGGTATTAAAGTTTTAAAACGCGCTATGGAATTAAACCCAAAGTGCCAGGGGCCTGCATGTAGAATGATATCAAAATATTATCTAAAATCTGGCGATACAAAATCAGCTGAAAAATGGCAAGCTAAATCGACAACTTAATTCAGTAACAATGTTTTAATTACTCGCTCAATATTGCTTATCAAATTTGCGTCTCGCTGAATTACATGCTCAACTCCCAGTATCGGATCCAGCTTAATGTCAGCTTTTGATGTCAATAAAATAATCGGCATTGTTGAATTAATAGATTTTGACATTCGAACTGCGGCAATAACGGCTAATCCATTTAACATTGGTAATTCAAGTCCTATAAACATTAAATCAAATTTATCGTGTACTAATTTATCCAGCGATTGTAAACCATCAGACATGGCTACATACTGAATTGAATAATTTTTTAATACATTTGTAATTAATCGGTTTGACGAAGTAGATTGACCAACGCTTAAAATTCTAAGAACACCTTTAAATACCTTAACATCCAATTCATCCAGATCATGTTCTATGCTTGTGAAAACTTCATTACCGTTTAATATTAATTCTCTAGCAGACGTTAATAGATCAATAAATTTAAATAAATGGGATACCTGTTCTTTTGTTAAAACACTTAGTTCTTTATTGGCGGTTAGGTGATCTTCAAATCGATGACAGATTCGAGAAAGAATAAATAAACCATGAGTTCCTGCACTCCCTTTGATGCTGTGTATATTACCAAACAAGGCGTGATATTGTTCTTCAAAAAGAGCGCTATCCTCCAAGTCAAGGACTTGGGATTCCATTTCCTGAAGTCGAGTTGGCAGGTCTGCTAAATAATCATCTCGCAGAGCGCTAAGAATAGATTCCAACGATTTTTGTGGTGTTTTACTGTCAGTCATTCTGTTACTTTGTATTCCCAGTTATTTATCGGCCTTATCTAATAATATATTATGACTTTATAACTGTGGTATCTCCCAAATGATAAACTTAATATGATTTGCCTCTAAAACTAAAACCTAATTATAATATAGAACTTAACTCTTTTATGCGGTCACTATGCCATCTAAAATTCGCTTTACTCACAAATCAAAAGCTTCAATATTAATACTAGTGTTATTAACCAGTTATCTATTAGTTGGTAATGCACATGCCCAGTGGTACAAAGATAAACGCGCGATTATGGGAACGGAAATTCGAGTCGAATTTTGGCTGGATGAAAACAAAAACACTCAAGGAGAATTACTAATCAGTAAAGTTCTTTCTGAAATGCACCGTATTGATAATTTAATGAGTCCTTTTAAAGAAAATAGCGAAATATCAAAACTTAACCGTCTGGCTGCATCACAAAAAGTGATCATTAGTGATGAATTATTTAAGCTCATAAAAAAATCGATTACTATATCAGAATTAACAAATGGCGCTTTTGACATTACATTTGCCAGTGTTGGTAATTTATATGACTATCGACGTAAAATAAAACCCGCCCAAAAACAAATTAAAAATAAACTGGATAAAATCAATTACCAGCATCTGCTACTTTCTGAAAAAGACAATAGTATAAAATACACACTTCCCGGTGTAGTAATTGATTTAGGTGGCATAGCCAAAGGACACGCGGTTGATAAAAGTATCGAAATATTACTTAAAAATGGTGTCAAACATGGGCTAATTAGTGCCGGTGGTGATACCCGAATTATTGGTGATCACCGTGGCCGTCCGTGGGTTACAGGAATTCGCAACCCCAGAGTGAAAGGCAAATCGGCAATTATTATTCCCCTGAGTGAAATTTCTATCTCAACTTCGGGAGATTATGAACGCTACTTTATCGAGGATGGTGTTCGCTACCATCATATAATTAGCCCAAAAACAGGCCATTCAATCACATCGGTTCAAAGTGTATCGGTGATTGGTCCTGATTCGACAACCTGTGATGCTCTATCAACCAGTTTGTTTGTATTGGGTACTAAAAAAGCACTTAAGTTAATTAATGGCATTGTTAAATTTGATGCTATTATTATCGACGCTGCAGGTAAATTACACTTTTCGGCAGGGCTGAAAAACCCAAAAAATTAAATCAAACATTCAGACCTCATACTTTATACTATATAAAAATCATAATATTGAATTAAACAATAAGACTACCAAAAGACTATTAACCTGTAACGATTGTCGAAAATTAAGTATTACTAAGCTATTGATTATTGACTGAAAAACTAATTTTGTGATGGTCTTCGGATAATTAATGGGATAATCATCTATTATTTAACGTATTTGAAATTAATGGCTTATAAACTCAAGCAATTAATTGATTCCTGCAAAATTTCAGTTAAATTGTATAAAATACACGCAATTTGACTGACATCATTGTTAGAAGTAATTACATACTAAATACAGTGAAAATATTAAGATAAAATTGCCGTTATAGTAAACTTGCTACAAATAAAATTAATAGACACAAATTTAGTATAGTATTTCCTGTCTAACAACAATAAATAAAGGTAATATATTTAGTAATGAGAACTTTTAAATTAAAATCGATTGTTCAGTTTTTAATTTTTACTGGAGCGACTGCACTGCTCGGCGTCATCACGCCACTAAACGCAGAAAATAGTACTCTCTCAAATACAAAAAAAGAATTAACCGAACTTCAAGAGATTTTGTTTAAACCGGAAAAGTCTCAACTAGCCATTTTACTCTCAGTTAATGCGCAATCAGAGTTTAAACTCGATTCTATAAACCTTTATATAGATACTGTAAAAACGGAAAGCTATCTTTATACCGATCGCGAGAGTAACGCACTTTTAGAGAATGCCATGCAAAGAATCCATGTCGCTGATTTAAGTGAAGGCGTACACACAGTAAAAGCTCAAATATCGGCAATTGCCAATAACAAACAAACATATAAAATAAGTTCATCAGCTAAATTTACAAAATCAGACTCTGCAAAATTTATTGAACTCAAGATTTCCAAATCTGAACAACAAGATCTTCCAGTACTTAACATTAAAATTTGGGAATAAACATCGTAATATTATGAACTGCTGTCACTTGAATTTTTTCTGCACGCCGCTGAATAAAATATTTCCTATTGCATTAATTCTGGCCGGGTTATCTTTATCCCTGATTTCCTGTAGTTCAAGCAAGCAAGGAGCCACATTAGATAGTTTAGAAGATAAAGAAGTCAGTTTTGCAGAAATCGGTCCATCCAAAAGAAAGATGGATCGTAAAAAAGTAATTAATACCTATGAAAATGTTGTAACTGGAAAAACCGGATCCAATGAAAAAATTTATCAGGATTCTTTGCGTCGATTAGCAGATTTGAAACTCGAATCGGGTGTAAAGAAAAATTCGAGTCGAAGTAAACGCCTTCAATCGCAAAGCAAAGTTGACCTGGTTAGTGCAATTAGGCAATATAAAATTTATCTTAAAAAATATCCAGATAAGCCCTCTAACAACGAAATTTATTATCAACTAGCAAAAGCATACGAAGTATTGGGTGAGTTGGAAAATGCCCTTGAAATACTTAATGATCTAATTGATAAGTTTCCAAATGATCCTCGCCATCAGGAAATAAATTTTCGTCGCGGTGAAACGATGTTTATCCTGGGTGATTATAAAGGCGCAGAGCAAGCCTACAAAAATATTGTAATTTCAGACAGCAGTTCTGTCTATTACCAACGCTCACTCTACAAATACAGTTGGAGTTTATTCAAACAAAATAAACACTCTGAAACTCTCGATGCTTTTTTTAAACTTCTTGACCAAAAATTACTTATTAGCAGTGATAGTGGAATACCGGGAGTAAGACCAGCTCATGTCAATAAGTTAATTCGACAATCCGGTAACATGATAGGTAAAGAACCAGAAGTTCTGTCCAGAAGTGAGCAGGAATTAATAAAAGATACCATGCGGGCAATAAGTCTGACTTTTACCTACCTCGATGGGCCAAAAAGTGTTTCAAGTTATTTTAAAGAAAATGGTTCAAGAGAATACGAACCTCAAATATATAAAAGTTTAGGTGATCTCTATACAGAAAAAGATCGTATTATTGATGCAGCTAACACCTATCTTGAATTTATTACCCATCATCCACAACATGATCAAGCACCTAAGTTTCATAATGCAGCAATTAAAGTATACAAAGATGGTGGCTTTGCCTCACTAATTTTACCTACCAAAGAAACTTTCGTTGAAAATTATGGTGTGAATTCAACATTCTGGAATTCACATTCTATTGAAACTCAAAAACAATTATTACCTCAACTTAAAAAGCATATTACCGATCTGGCTCGACATTATCACTCGGTTGCAAAAAAGAAACGCCGAACATCGGACTTCAAAAAAGCAGCTCAATGGTATTCCGAATTTATTAAATCTTTTCCAGACGACAAACAAACATCTTTGAATAATTTTTTATTGGCTGAAGTTCTGTTTGACAGCAAACAATATGAGAAAGCTATCACAGAGTATGAAAAGACAGCTTACAATTATCCACCACATAGAAAAAATAGCACCGCTGCTTATGCCGCAGTTTTAGCTTATCAAAAATTAATCCCATTACTCTCAAAAGATAAAGTTGCTCTTTGGCAGCAAAAAAGTATCGAGAGTGCATTAAAATTTACAACTAAATTTCCTAATAATAAAAATGTTTCAGCCGTGTTAATAAAAACGTCCGAAAAATTATACGCTTTAAAAGATTATAATCGTGCTGCAATCACCGCAGAACAACTCTTAAAAAGACCCGGAAAAAAATCACGAAAGAATTTACAATCTGCCTGGACTATTTTAGCACATTCAAAATTTGAGCTAGGCAACTATAAAAAAGCTGAACTTGCATACCGAAAAAGCATCAAATATTATGCTAAAAAAGACAAGCAAAGACCAGCTATCATCAAACGACTTGCGGAAAGCATTTACAAACAAGGCGAACAATTACGACTGGCGGGTAATCATGAAAAAGCGGCACTGCAATTTTTACGGGTCAGGAAAACGGTTCCAACTTCAGCTATTGTTGCAACTGCCGAGTACGATGCAGCAGCTGAATACATCGCTCTTGGCTTATGGAAAAAAGCCGGTTCAGTTCTGGAGCGATTTCGAAAAAACCAACCGAAAAGACATAAACTACAAGCAGGTGTAACAGAAAAACTAGCTCTGGTTTATACAAAATCAGGACAACATGTTAAAGCTGCCGGTCAGCTCGAAGTATTAGCCCTCAACACACCAAATAAAGCAGAGTCTCAGCGCTTATTATGGCAAGTTGCATTGATATATAAAAATGCCAATAAAACTGATCGTGCAATTAAAGCATACACAAATTACATAAAATTATTCCCAGGCAAAATGCCTGAATCCATGCTCGCGCGATCTGAACTAGTAGCAATATATAAGAAGAATAAAAACCGTAAACAGCAATGGTATTGGCTAAAGAATATTATTAAAACTGATAAAAAATATCCAAATTCGAGAACCGAAGAAACCAAAGTTATTGTTGCTGAAGCGCTACTAACCATGGCTGAGCCTAAACATGTCGCCTATAATAAAGTAAAACTAACGATTCCCTTAAAAAAGAGCTTGAGAAAAAAGAAAAAACTAATGCAAAAAGCAATATCAGCTTATACTGTTGCAATCAATTATCAAGTAGCGTCAGTTACCACATCGGCAACTTATCGAATTGCTGAAATTTATCGCGATTTTGCTGTGTCGTTAATGAAATCGCAACGCCCTAAAAAATTAAACGGCGAACAACTTGAAGAATATGAATTGCTTTTAGAGGAACAGGCTTTTCCATTGGAAGAAAAAGCAATTGAAATACATTTGACTAATTTAGCTCGAATACAAGACGGCATTTATAATAAATGGGTAAAAAGCAGCTTAAAGCAATTAAGCAAATTATCACCTGTTCGTTACTCCAAACCCGAACATATAGAGCAGTATACTAATGCAGTACATTAACAACACCCTACTTAAATATCTGGTATTTTCAATATTCATTGTTAATATAGCTGCCTGCGCAACGTCAACTAATAACAGTGGCTCTCAATCATCTGAAGAATCATTACCTGCATTTGTTAGAGTTAAAACACCACCGGTTACACCTAAATTTCAACGTGATTATGCTCGCGCTATTTCATTAATGCAGACTAATAAAAATAGTTCTGCTATTAGAGCGTTCACATCGCTGACTCAAAACTACCCACAATTTGCCGGACCACACGTAAACCTTGGGCTAATATACTTTCATGCCAAACAATATTCTAAAGCACAAAAAGAATTTGATAAGGCGCTAGCATTAAATCCGAATAATGCCGTTAGTCATAATCATATCGGAATTATTCAGCGGAAAAATGGTAAATTCAAAGAAGCATTAAAATCCTATCAACTGGCTATCCGTAGCAATCCTGATTATGCAAATGCACATCTAAATATAGGGATATTGTATGACATCTATCTAGCCGATTTAGCTAAAGCCCTTGAACACTATAAACACTACCAGAAAATTACCGGTAATAAAGATAAAAAAGTCAGTAAATGGATTATTGATATTGAACGACGTGTAAATGCATCATAACTTACTATACAATATACTTAAGGTTTGAATTATGAAATTTAAAAATCTACTATTAATATCACTAATTACCATTGGTCTATTAAATGATAATATAATACAAATAAGTCTGGCCGAAGAAGTCGTAGACATTGAAGGCACATCCATTATCGGTAATCGTGAACTTCCTAAAGTTTTATACATTGTACCATGGAAAAAATCCCAGTTACCCGATATGGAATCACTACCTATTGATAGATTAGTAGATGAAGCTCTTGCACCAATAGAACGGAAAGAATTTCAACGACAAATAAATTTTCATGAACAGCTTAACCCTGTAAAAAATGATAATTAATCACTCATTTTCAATTAACAAAAAATAAATAACTAACATACGCTTACGCTCCAGGAGATTGGTATGGACATTTACACAACTATTGTAGATTTTTTTAAAAACGGTGGGATTTTTATGTACCCCATTGCAATTGTATTAGCACTCGGTACTGCGATAGCGATTGAAAGATATGTTTATCTTTCTGCTTCACGTAGAACTAACCGTAAACTACTTGCTCAATTATTACCAATACTCAAGCAAGGCGATTTTCAAAAAGCCTATGGCTTAACTTCAAAATCGAACAATGCCATGAGTCGAGTTATCAGTAATGGCTTATCAAAGGTGAAAACAGCTAAGCACCGTGATGATGTCGAAATGTCCATTGAAGAAGGGATGATGGAAATTATTCCTCGCCTGGAAAAACGCACTCACTATCTCGCCACCTTCGCAAATATCGCAACTTTACTGGGTTTACTTGGAACTATTATCGGTTTAATAAATGCGTTTAAAGCTGTTGCCCAGGCAGATCCTTCTCAAAAAGCACAGATTTTATCAGAAAGTATTTCTGTTGCGATGAATACCACGGCATTCGGTTTAATGGTTGCGATACCATTACTACTGTTCTATACAGTATTACAAACCAAGACAACTGAAATTGTCGATAGTCTGGAAATGGCTGGTGTTAAATTTGTTAATTCTATTGCAGAAAAAACCAGCTTTGGCAGTAAATAAATGAGCCGTCTACGCAAACGTCGTAAGCGTAATATAGATACTGCTGAATTAAATATTACCGCATTTATGAATCTTATGGTTGTGTTAGTACCATTCTTACTAATTACTGCGGTTTTTTCGCGTATGGCAATTTTAGAATTAAACCTTCCTGCGGCTGGAAAATCGATTACATCAAAACAGAAAATTAAATTTGAATTTCAAGTTATCGTTTACAAAAAGAAGATTTCGGTTATCGATAACAAGGGTGGTTTACTACGATCAATTCCACTCTATAAAGGCAAGCATAATACAAAAGCACTAACCGATCTTTTAAAACAAATAAAATCGAAATATCCGGATAAAACAAACACCACTATTTTATCTTCACCAGATACATCTTACGAAACTTTAGTTAGAGTGATGGATTCGGTTAGAACCTATCAAGCCAAACTAGATGGTGAATTTATCTATGCAGAACTATTTCCTGAAATTGCAATTGGTGATGCGCCTGCAAGACGATAGGCAAGACGACAAATGAAGAGCAAGTTGAACAATATAAAAATGAGTATACTTAAATGAAAATGTCAGCACGTGCTAAACGCATGCAGGCTCACCATACACGTAGTAAAGATCGCACGGCAAGTTTAAATATGGTGTCATTAATGGATATCTTTACGATACTGGTATTCTTTCTACTCGTCAGTTCCGGAGAAGAGGAAGCATTAACAAGTAGTAAAGCTATTCAGTTACCCGAATCAACATCACAACAGATACCAAAAAAGTCGATTGTTATTACTGTTAATGATAAACATATATTATTACAGGGTCGTTCTGTCGTATTGGTAAAAAGTGTACTTCGTCAAAAATCAACTATCATTCCG
>CAYOHQ010000052.1:0-13004 GCA_964403805.1 uncultured Thioalkalispiraceae bacterium
CGAGGTTCTGGGTATTACTGTTCCACGACTAATCACCGGAATACGAACTGTTTTGGAGCTTGCAGTAAGAATTTGAACAGTGGGGATGGTTTTGGTAATTGCTAGTTTCTCAACTGTGGGTCGAAATGCAAAAGACACACCGGCGATTAACAAACCACCAACAAGAATGGCTACCACCAGTATTTTTTGAGAAGGTTTTGTGCGTTTCATTTACTTAAAATCACTTTATTCATCCGTGTATTTATTCCTGTTTCCATTTGGGAATTTGCCACCTAATTAGAAATAGTATACTAGCTACAATATGTGGCTTATATAGGGCAATTCAATATTAAATTAGTTCCAAAGAAGTACAATGTTATCGTATTTTTGGCAATAAGTATGTGATATGTGAATTCAGATGCTGCAATTATGTATCAAAATGTTTCTAAATCTGACATAGGAATTTTGAATTAAATTGTTGCGTATTTTATCTTATTACTTTCAAATAGGTAGATTTTTCAGATAGATAACTCTCAAATTCGTGAGGTCGTAAGGGCTTGTTAAAGAAATAACCCTGCCCGATGTCGCAATTTTTGTTACGTAATAGTGACAATTGTTCAACAGTTTCTACACCTTCTGCGATAACTTTCTTGTGCAGGGTATGCGCTAAAGCAATAATTGAGGCGGATATCGCAACAGCATCTTCGTCAAACGGAATTCCTTCCATGAAGGAGCGATCAATTTTGAGAGAATCTACCGGTAAGCGTTTTAAATAGCTAAGTGAAGAATAACCCGTTCCAAAATCGTCTATTGAGAGTGAAATACCCATGGAATTGAGTTTGTTTAATATTGAAATTGTGTCGATTCGGTCTTCCATTAACAAGGTTTCTGTAATCTCGATTTCAAGATTTTTAGCCGACATATCGGTTTCGACTAAAATTTTATTAACAACGGCAACGAAATCATTTTGGAGAAATTGTCGACTTGAAACGTTAACTGCAATTCGTTTAAAATTAATATTGTTGTTTCGCCACTTTGTAAATTGCGTACAAGCTGTTCGTAGTACCCATTCACCTATTGGCTCAATTAGTCCATTGTCTTCAGCAATCGGGATGAATATCTCGGGTGAAACATTTCCTCTTTCAGGATGATTCCAGCGTAGTAATGCTTCTGCACCGATAACTTTTCCTGAGGCGAGTTCTATTTGTGGTTGGTAGCATAATGAAAATTCGTTTCGTTCGATAGCAAAACGCAAATCACGTTCGATACTGGTGCGTTCCAAATCTTCGGCATTCATCCTTTCTTCGAAAAATTGATGTCGTCCACGACCTTTTTCTTTAGCCCGATACATTGCAGCATCAGCATTACGTAATAGCTCTTCAACTGAGCTACCATCATCAGGATAAATGGATATACCAATACTGGAATTAATAAATAATTCGTGACCATTAATGGTTAACGGCTCAGCTAATTTTTTAATGGCATTTTCTGCAATGATACTGGCATCTTTTGGACCATTAATATTTGAAATGATTAATGTGAATTCATCACCGCCTAATCGTGCCACTGTATCGGTGTCTCGAACACAGGTATTTAATCTTTCTGCCGTGTGTTGTAATAATTTATCACCGATTGAATGGCCCAAGGTATCATTAACTTGTTTAAAACGATCAAGATCAATAAACAATAATGCGACTTTATGTTCTTCACGATGGGCATGAATAATTTCCTGACTTAGACGATCAGCAAACAATTCTCTATTGGGTAGCTTTGTTAAGGCATCAAAATGCGCTTGTTGATAGAGTTTAATATCACGTTCGGTTGTGGCAAGAGCAACAGCGAGACGATCAGCTATATCTCTAACTTGTTTTCGGTCATCCGTTTTTAGTTCACATTGTTGTTTGAAACCTAAGTTAATAACAGCAGTAATTTTATTTTCAAACACAATAGGGAATGCGCAGACATAGGTGGCACCACGTGTTGATAAATGTTCAAGATATTTGATTTTATTATCACCAATATCAATGCATTTATAATATTGATTTGCCAGTAATATATTTAAATTATTTTTAGTGAAAAACGTTTGATCGACATCAGGATAGTTTTTTGTAGATGTAGAATCATTATATAAGTAACTTTTTGCAGTTTTAGTACTGTTTGATTCAATTATGGTAATACTGACAAAATCCGTAGTTACAATTTTATGCAGGCGTTTTAATATTGTTGTTATGACATGTTCAATATCGGGGTTAGATAATATGAGGTGATCAATATCCGATAATGTTGTTAAAGCATTAAATTGTTTGCTTAGTTTCATTGTCATGGTATTAAATGAGGTCGCAAGTTCCTGAAATTCATCTTTACTTTCAACAATCACTTTTTTACTAAAATCATTATTCGATACGCTTCGAATACCTGAAATTAATTTCTCTAGTGGAACAAGGTTTCGACGTATCTGGGATAAGCTCAAAAATACCGTTATTAATAATGATAAAAAGATAATTGACGGGAAAATATTACTAAAGGTTTTAATTGGTAGCAGTGCCAGATTTTCTTCCTGACTTGCAATAATAGTCCAGTTATCAGAGTTAAAGCGTGACTCCAAAAATAATCCCCAGCTTGCGGCAAGGTAATTTTCATTATTATTTTCCCATTCAAAGTACTGGGGAATTTTTTTAGTTTTGAATTTTTTTAATGATGCCAGCATGGAATTGGTTTTATGGTGTGAACAATATATTGGATCTTGATTGTGATTTAGGACACAAATGTTGGTTGAATAGGGTAATGAATTATTTTTACCCCAAAGGTAATCCGGGTTGACTTCAGCAATGATACTCACGCCATCGAGTTGTAATTTGCTTAATCGCATCGAAATGTATAAAGAAGCGCGATTATTAATATCATTGGTGAAAAATAATTTTGTGCTGTGTTTTGAATCTGGGTTAATATTATTTAGAGGCAATTTTATCGCTTCACCAAATAACATTTGAGCTTTACCGGAGCTGCTAATGTATGCAAGTTTGTTTAACTCATTATTAAAATTTTTCTGGTAATAATCTGCTTTAACGTAGCCAGATTGTAAACTGATGGATATTTTTTGTAGTTTCTTTTCAATGTATAAAATTCTATCTAATACAGAAAATCCGTAATATTTACCTGCTTGACGAAGTTGACTTTGACTATTATTGACCAGTAAATCGGATACGTATGTAAACGATAAAACTGCAGTTGCTACAATTGGAATCAACGCAGACAGTAAAAACTGTATCGTGACTCGTCGAGCAACTTTGCTACTTAAAAAATTTACGTTAATAACCAAATGCAAAAACTCTTTTTAAAATGTTGAAGCTAAACCAATAAATCCGCCATTATTGGCTCGAAGTACATCGTCCTGACTCACTGGTGCAGATAGCGGCGCTTGGCTTGAACCGTCTTTACCTCTGCTATATAAATCGTAATCGGTATTCAGTGGTACGAGACTGTGATCTTTTCGTGCTTTACCCTTGGCAGAATTTCCACCGCCGTTGTCATTGCCACCGTTGTTTCCACCATCATTGCCGCCGCCACCGCCGCCACCGCCGCCAGTATCACTGCCACCAGTATTACCGCCGCCAGTATCACTGCCACCAGTATTACCGCCGCCAGTATCACTGCCACCAGTATCACTGCCACCAGTATCACTGCCACCAGTATCACTGCCACCAGTATTACCGCCGCCATTACCGCCATCTTTTCTGTCGTTTTTATCACTTTCACGATCGTCCTTATCGCTTTCCCTGTCACTTTCTCTTTCATCCTTATCATCTTCTCTATCTTGTTTATCACTATCCCGATCACGCTCCCTGTCATCTTTATCACTTTCTCGATCACTGTCACTTTTACCGCTGCTACTGAGTATATTTAAACTGACCATACTGAAACTCATCATGCTAATGCTCATGATTCCACCACCCATCATCCAGCTTTTATTTTGGGCGTAGCCTTCTTCATCGAGGTCAATTTTTAGATATTCGTAGCGGTTACCCCAGGGATCAATTAGATTACTATTGCTGACATCCGCTAGTGATTCTGGTGGTTCACCATTTTCAAGCATGTAGTCATCGATTAATAATGACAGTGCGGAAATTTGTGTAATAGCGGTGTTGACGCGTGCGGTTTCGATATAACCGGAATACCATGAGCTAGCTAGAGTGCTGATTACTCCAAGAATGGCAATAATAACGAGCAACTCAATAAGCGTGATCGCACGCTGAGTTTTTATCTTTGATAACCTAGAATAATGTTTCAAAAATCGCATTTAAATACCAGTGTTCACTCGGAGGAACGTTTATAATTTAATACACTTGCTTCAGAATTAGCTTGCGCTCATTCGCAAAACGGTTATTAAAAGTACAGTTGCGGTATGTTTTTTGAGATAGCCCTTTTGAAATGACAGATGCCAAGTAGAATGTCGTAGTAGAACTTGATCCAATTAATTTCAGAAGTGGGGGCATCTTCACAAAATGTTCATACCTATATCTAGGCATAAATAATAGAGTAAAAAACCTCCAATGACAAATCGAATAGCGATAAAAACGATTTAAAATTAATGACTTAGATAAAGTATAGAAATTTGAATTTAGAGCAGATGAGCTGTATTACGAATTTAATTTTGATTTGATAATTTGGCTGACTTGACCCATATCGGCGCGGCCACTCAGCTTGGCTTTTAGTTGACCCATAACTTTCCCCATATCTTTCATGCTATTAGCACCGGTATCGGATATGGCTTGGTCGATCATACGCGCGATTTCAGATTCACTTAATTGTTCGGGCATGTAAGTTTGGATAATACTGACTTCATATACCTCAATATCTTTAAGGTCATCTCGTCCGGCTTTCTCAAATTGGCTAATAGAATCTTTTCGCTGTTTCAACATTTTTTCAAGCACGGTGATGACATGGGCATCATCCAGCTCAATACGCTGATCAACTTCAATCTGCTTAATGGCGGCAGTGATAAGACGTAAAACAGACAGCTTTTGCTTGTCTTTGGCACGCATTGCGTGCTTTACATCATCAGTAATTTGTAGTTTTAAGCTCACGGCTATTTAGAATAGAGTCGTTTGTCTACGGTGTGAGGAGTGGTCAATACTAAAATTAGTATAAACGCTTACGATGGATACGTTCGCGGTTCACCTTCTTTTGGTGACGCTTAACTGCGGCTGCCATTTTACGTTTACGAACTGCAGTTGGTTTTTCATAGAATTCACGGCGACGTGATTCAGATAAAACACCGGCTTTTTCACAAGCACGTTTGAAACGACGTAATGCTACGTCAAAGGGTTCATTTTCTCTTACTCGTACATCAGGCATGTTATTGTCAGTCCTCGACTGTTAAAAACGATTCAAATTACAGGAACGCGCAATTTTACTGCTGAGTTTCCCTAATTGCAAAGGATCGTTATGGTTTTTTGCTAATTAATTCAAATAAATGCAAATAGTGTCCATTTTTGGTCGCTTTGTTAGCTTATTAGGCTGCATAAACAGCAGATCTCGCCAGTTTGCCAGAATTCAGGTTACTATGTCTATTAGCAACTAATAGCGATTTAACGGCACAACAAATGATAGTTTTAGGCTTGGAAACCTCCTGTGATGAAACGGGGGCAGCGTTATACGATAGTGATAAGGGATTATTAGCGCATGCCCTGCATAGCCAGATTGATATTCATGCTGAATATGGTGGTGTGGTACCGGAGTTAGCCTCGCGCGACCACATTCGTAAATGCATTCCGATGATCGAATCGGTGTTGCAACAAGCATCATTAAGCAAGCAGGATATTGATGCGGTTGCCTACACCGGCGGCCCCGGGTTACAAGGTGCATTATTAGTCGGTGCTGCGGTAGGCCGGAGTTTGGCTTTTGGTTTAAATATTCCAGCACTCGCGGTGCACCACATGGAAGGCCATTTACTCGCGCCGATGTTAGAAAAAAATGCCCCACAGTTTCCCTTTTTAGCGTTATTGGTGTCGGGTGGCCATACGCAATTAGTGGATGTTAAAGGACTTGGTGACTACACTCTCCTGGGGAATCACTCGATGATGCGGTTGGCGAGGCTTTTGATAAAACAGCAAAATTACTGGGTTTGCCCTATCCCGGTGGTCCAGAACTGGCACGGCTTGCAGAGCAGGGAACAATCGGCAAGTTTAAATTTCCTCGCCCGATGACAGACCGACCCGGTTTGGAATTTAGTTTTAGCGGTTTAAAAACCTTCGCGATGAACACCATAAAAAAAGAATGTGAGGCTATTGAAGATTCACTTGATCGGCAACAATGCCATGCTGATATTGCCTGTGCATTTGAACAAGCCGTGATTGATACCATGATCATTAAATGCCGCCGTGCATTAGAGCAAACCGGTTTAGACCGGTTGGTCGTTGCTGGTGGAGTAAGTGCTAACACCCAATTGCGTCAAAGTTTAACAGCGTTAATGGAATCCCGATCCGGCAATGCCTATTTTCCCCGGCCATTATTCAGCACCGATAATGGTGCAATGATTGCTTATGCCGGCTGTTTACGCTTGATGGCCGGTGAGCAACAGGATTTAGCCTTTTCAACTAAAGCCCGCTGGCCTATGTCCAGTTTAGCCAGACATGAGTTGTAAATACCTTTTTTGCGACAAATAAGAGGTATATGCGACAAATAAAGTATTTATATGTCGCAAAGCTGCCGAAAGTATATTTGAAAAACGTAACCAACTTTACTGGTCGGCTTAAATCAACAGCCATAATATAAACTGTTTAGATTTTGGAATGATATATAGCTTAATTAAAATTCACTAATATTGTATTTTGAATTGTATTTCGATTAATTACAGAAAATTAGTGCGGTTTAAAGATTTCATTTTCTTGAACTATCTATTATTCTTAATAACAGAAAAAACTCAATTATAGAGTTAGAACGAACTAATATAAATTAATGAAAAATATAAAATGAACGTTAATACAATAATAAATGTTACTCAGAGGGGAGTTTTAACATGTCAGAAGAAAATCAATATCAAACGCCAAATAGTAATGTAGAACAATCATCAAATACTGAATATGGTGAGGTGAAGTTGCTCGCCGTAGGTGGGCGTATCGGTCGAATTCGGTATATGGCCTATAATTTTGGATTGTTTATTGCTCTGTTTGCATTTGTAATGTTAGCTACATTTGCGATGGGACTTGGTTCAAATTCTGGTGAAATGGGTATCGCGTCAATTATCATGATGTTAATTATGTTTGTGGTTTACATTACCTTTTTTGTTATTACTATCATGTTAACTATCCAGCGTGCACATGATTTTAATTCCAGTGGTTGGTTATGCCTGATAACGTTTATTCCAGTGGCGAGCTTAATTTTTTTATTTATTCCCGGCACTGATGGTGAAAATCAATACGGTTTAAAAACGCCGCCGAATGGTGCTGCAACAGTAGTTGTTATCGTCATGTTTTTGATTATACCGATTATGGGAATTTTAGCGGCTATTGCTATCCCTGCTTATCAAGGTTATGTTGAAAAAGCACAACAATTACAATTAGAACAAACTAAATAATAACAGGACATTAATTATTTAATCTAAATTGGATTTATATAATTAAAACAAAAAAAGGAGCAAGCAAATGACAGAACAAAATCCATATCAAACACCCGCTACCGATATTGGTAACGGAGAGACGACAACGACAGAAACAGAATTGGCAAGCCCGTGGATTCGTTTACTCGCAGCAATTATAGACGGTTTAATATTGATGATATTTATTATTCCTCTGCAACTTTCAATGGGTGTTTATGATGGCTTTCCTGAAAAAATGGTGCAGCCAGATTTGCAAACAACGTTATTAATGGTCACTGCTGTAATAATAGCTTATGTCGTAATTAATGCTTATACCTTAAATAAGAATGGCCAAACTATTGGAAAGTTAATTTGTAAAATAAAAATAGTTCGGGTTGATTTTTCTCAAGCGTCTTTATCACGAATTGTTTTTGCACGATACTTGCCGATCACCGCAGTTGGGCAAATTCCAATTTTTGGTGGCATTGTTAGTCTGGTCGATGTGTTGATGATTTTTAGAAAAAGCCGACAGTGTTTGCATGATAATATTGCTGACACTGTAGTAATAAAAGCTTAAATAATATTATTCATCTCAATGTTAGATTCCAGACGCGCCATTGAAACTCCAGAAGGCGTAGAAATTCAATTACGAGTTGCGGGCCCCTTTGTTAGGGGCTTTGCAGCAATGCTCGATATTTTAATCATGATGTCGGTCGCAACGGCACTCGCACAGTTTTTAGTTTTTTTTGGCACAATCGGTAATGCCCTGCTCATTATTGTCATGTTTATTTTATACTGGTTTTATCCAGTGTTTAGTGAAATATATTTGAATGGTGCAACACTGGGAAAAAAAGCACTCAGCATAAAAGTGTTACACGATGATGGCACTGAAGTATCCTGGCAAGCTTCTATTATTCGAAATATATTACGTTATGTCGATTTTCTACCCTTTGGTTATTGTTTTGGTTTCTTAAGTATTATTTGTAATTCAGATTTTAAACGACTAGGTGATTTTACTGCCGGGACTTTAGTTGTTTACACCGATAAAGAAATTAAAAGTGATGATATTCCAAAAAAGAGCCCTTTGATGCCACGCTGGTCATTAAAAACCGATGAGCAACTTGCGATTATGGGCTATGCTGAACGGATAAAAATGTTATCACCGCAACGCCAAAATGAGTTAAGTGATATCTTATCAGATTTAACCGCTAAAAAAGGAGAATCGGGCACTAAAGAAATTATTCAATATGCGAATTGGATAGTGGGCAGACGATGAAACAGGACGATTTTATACAAAAAAACCAGAAGCTATGGCAGGAGTTTGAAGACTGGTTAAAACTAAAAGAGTTAAGTAATAAGAATCGTAACAATTCAAAACTTAAAACGAGTAATGAATATAATGAATTAACAAGGTCAATGCCGCATCGTTATCGGCAGATTTGCCATCATTTATCATTGTCGCAATCACGAAATTATAGTCCAAAATTAGTTGCACAATTAAATCAGCTGGTATTACAAGGACACCAGTATTTATATAAATCCAATTACCGTCAATCCAAATTTATAAAGTTTTTATTCGTCGATTTTCCGGTGCTATTACGGCAAGAAGCAAAACTGTTCTGGATTGCAACATTTTTATTTTATGTTCCATTAATTGGAATCGTATTTATTATTAATAGTAACCCGGAATTAATTTATAGTATTTTATCCCCTCAACAGGTTAGTGATGTGCAATTTATGTATAACCCGGATGGGGAGCACATCGGCAGAAATCGTGAAGCCGATGATGATTTTGCGATGTTCGGGTTTTATATATTTAATAATATTTCGATTAGCTTTCAGGTATTCGCAACTGGTATTTTATTTTGTATTGGTAGTTTGTTTTTTTTAATTTTTAATGGTTTATATATTGGTGCAGTGGCAGGCCATCTAGTTTATATCGGTTACAACGTGACATTTTTTTCATTCGTCGCCGGGCACAGTGCACTGGAATTAACGGCCATTGTGATATCCGGTGTCGCTGGAATGCGGCTAGGACTAGCCTTAATTAAACCGGGACGATTCACCCGGGTGGTGGCGTTAAAAAATGCCGGGGCCATCAGCTTGCAGTTAATGTATGGTGTTTTTTTAATGTTGCTCGCCGCCGCATTTGTTGAAGCATTCTGGTCATCAAAAGTATCGCTTGCACCACAATTAAAATACACCGTGGGCGTAATCATGTGGTTATTACTGGCAGCGTATTTTTTGCTGTTAGGACGAGGACATGAACAATCATGAAGATTGAAGACATTACCACCGAAGTCAGGCCGCGCAGTGCATGGGAATCCATTGACCTGGGCTTACGCATGGTTCAAGTATGGTCACGGCCAATCATGCTATCGTGGTTACTATTTGTCATTCCGGTTTGTTTCATTATATATGGTGTACTTCATAATCACCCATTCTGGTCACTCTTTGTAATCTGGTGGTTAAAACCGGTTTTTGATCGAATACCACTTTATATTGTTAGCCACAGTGTGTTTGGTGATATTCCATCGGTATCGGATATGCGTAAAATTCTACCCAGCTTATTACGACCCCATCTAATTAAATTACTACTATGGTATCGGCTGGATCCGGTTCGATCATTTAATTTACCCGTGTGGCAACTTGAAGGTTTAAAAGGAAATGTGCGTGTCAAGCGTGCCCGGGTATTACAGAAGGGATCCTATAACACAGCATTGTCGTTAACTTACTTTAGTCTTTTTATTCAACTAATTCTGTGGCTTGGCTGTTATGCATTACTCACAATGTTATTACCGACAAATATTTCGCCACAAGATGTATCAATATTTGATTTTAAAAATGAGTCATTAATACCTGGTTTAATCTTGAATTTATTTTATGTTATTTCACTTAGTATTATTGAACCATTTTATGTTGCAGGTGGCTTTGCATTGTATCTTAATCGTCGTACACATCTTGAAGCATGGGATATCGAATTAAAATTCAGAAGTCTCGCGAAACGAATGAATAGTAATGTCGTCCACTCTTCTAAGGCTGTGGCGGTTATTGGAATAGTATTTTTTATCGGACTGAGTAATTTTAATCTGGTAACACCCGTGCAGGCAAAAGCAGCGGATGCGAATTATTCCGATATGTCAAATAAGCAGGCAAAGACAATTTTAGAAAAAGTATTGAAGACTGATGAATTTAATACCAAAGTTAAAAGTAAAAGTTGGCATCTAAAGGAAGGTCTTTTTGACGATTTATTTAAAGACAAAAAAGAAAAGGATAATAAAGAGTTGCTCAAATATGGTTTTTTAAGCGCACTGATTAGTAGCATATTAAGTAATCTATTGTATTTTATATTTGGCGCTATTGTTTTTATATTTTTGGTCTATCTTGCCTTTAAACTAATCAAATATCTGCCTAAGTCAATTTTTAAAATAGATTCTAAAAAAATAAAACAGAAAAATACTACAACAGCTTTTGGAATGGATATAAACCCCGAAACATTACCCGATGATATTGGGCGTTGCGCCTGGGATTTATGGCAAAAAGAAAAATTCATTGCAGCCCTGAGTTTATTATACCGTGGTTCCTTATCAAAACTAGTTAATCGTGATGGCATAAAATTACCTGTTAGTGCAACCGAAGGCGATTGTATTAATATTATTAATAATAGTCATATAAAAGAAAATAGAGAGTTAGTTGATTATTTTGTTTCACTGACGCGAATGTGGCAAAGTGCTGCTTACGCACACCGTTTACCCGAGCTTACCGATGTTAAAAATAGTTGCGAAAGCTGGTCGTTATTATTTATGAGTGACTCCAATAAAGTATGAATAAAAAATTAATTATTATTCTTATCGTATTGGCGCTCATACTGTTCGGCGCGATGATTGGTATTTTTTATACTGTATTTGAACAACGAGAAACTGAACGCGATATTGGATTGCAAGGTGAAGCGGCATTTAATCCGCTATTGGTTGCACAACGGTTTTTAGAAAAATCGGGCATAGCATCTGAAAGTGTTGTTAGTATGCTAAAGTTAAAAGAAATGCCAGACAAAAAAGATGTATTATTTTTAGCAACGCATCGATACGATATCGGGCCGGTATTACGAGAAAAACTAATGAAGTGGGTAGCATCGGGCGGGCACTTGATTATTGTTGCATGGCCCGAGGCCGATTCTGATAGCGACTTACAAGATCCTATTCTTGAGGAGTTACAAATATCTGTTCATTATGATGAAACTAAAATTAACGAATTTATTGAGGTCGACTGTGTAAAATCCAAACCAGAAAAAAATAATAAGCCAGAGAAAAATCAGAGTAAACCAAAACTGTGTGAAGAAATAGATTATAAAACAATAGCGGTCACAATTCTGCAAGATCGTGAGAAAAGTGACGTTGCCTTTGATCCATCAGTCTGGTTGACGTCAACTAATGAAAACAAAGCGAATTGGGTTGTCAGTGGTGAAGATGGCGCACATCTGGTTGAATATATAAAAGAAAAAGGTTTAATCACCGTGTTAAGTGATTATCAGTTTTTAACCAACACCCAATTTGAAAAATTCGATCATGCCGCATTTTTCTGGTATCTGGTGCATTACAGTAATAATAGTGGAAAAGTCTGGATGGTTTATAGAGGCGATATGCCACCTTTATATGAATGGCTTGCGAAACATTTATGGGCACCGTTTTTAACATTATTTTTTATCGTTGTGATCTGGATATGGTCAGCCTTACCACGATTTGGGGCACGTTATCCCGAGCTTTCATTACACAGACGGAATTTAATCGAACATATTCGAGCCAGTGGATTGTTTTTATGGAAAAACAAATTCAGTGAAGGACTTATTAATGAAACCCGCACTGCATTACAAGAACAAATTTCGATAAGACACCCAAACTGGAATAAATTACCAGAATCAGAATTAATACGACGTTTAGTAAAGCAATCTGGGCTTAGTTCAGAAAATGTCGAATTAGCACTATCAGCACAGCACACAACAAAAGAAAATGAATTTTATTTAATTATTCAAACACTCGAGCGTTTAAGGAAATTAATATGAATGATTCAAACGACACAGAGCTAAATATAACTATTCCCAAGGCATGTGAAATAGCTCAAAGGCTTAGAGCTGAAATTTGTAAAGCCGTTATCGGGCAGGATCAAGTTATTGATCAGGTACTTATTGCATTATTTTCTGCAGGCCATGTATTAATTGAAGGTGTCCCGGGTTTGGGTAAAACATTATTAGTTCGGGCTTTGGCTCAAACATTTAATGGCGGCTTTTCCCGAATTCAGTTCACTCCTGATTTAATGCCAAGTGATATAACCGGCCATGCCATGTACGATATGAAATCAGAGAGTTTTCGAATACGCCGTGGCCCGGTGTTTACCAATTTGTTATTAGCCGATGAAATAAATCGCGCACCGGCAAAAACACAGGCCGCCTTAC
>CAYOHQ010000053.1:0-12986 GCA_964403805.1 uncultured Thioalkalispiraceae bacterium
CATCACGAACCACAAAACACGACCCTCGGCCAGCAACCAACACCCGCGCCGCGATGCTCACATTCCCCCTAATTTTTTTAGGGTCACTATCGACCTTCACGTAGGTGCCCCCCATTTTACCGTGCTCAATAATGGCGCATTGTGTACCATGCAACGCAGCGCGTTCTGCTATTGAGATACCACCACTACCGCCACCGAGGGCAATTAAGTCATAATGTTTTGTGCTCATGTGTTTTCCTTTATCGAAAATGCAAATTGCAAAAATAGATTGTAACAGTCTCTATTTTGGGTCACAAATTGCATTATCAAGTGTGGCTCTAGGTAGTAAGATGCAATGATTAATTACCAGTATTTTACCAATTTCGAGCTAATATAAGGCAATCATTGGCTTTTTCGATGTTGGTATGGTTTGTGCAAAACCAATTGTAATTGTATGGGGATATATAAAATGAAAATAAAATTTAAGAAGCTGACTTCAATCGTACTTTTAATCACAGTGGTTTGTTATCAAACAGTTGTTAGTGCTGCGATTTTGCCAACACCTCAAAAATTATCAGCACATTGCTATGCCTGGATAGGGCCATTGGCAGGACCTTCTTTTGAGAATAACGGTTACCGTATGAATTTAGGTTTTGTGGTAGGGGAAAAATCAGTATTGGTAGTTGATACTGGTTACAGCATTGAAATGGCAAAAGAGATGGTGGCGCACATTCGAAAAATTACCAATCTGCCTATCAAATATGCAGTCAATACTAATTCTCAACCACACCGTTTTTACGGCAATGCGGTGTTTAAAAAACAAGGCGCAACATTAATAGCGCACCCGGCAGAAAAAAAACGCATGGACAGGTTAGGAAGTCATTATGCTGCTGCAATAGAGCGAATTTTAAAGCGCAAAAAAGACAGTGTGAAATTAGCAGTGTTACCGACACTATTAATCAAAACACAAAAAGAATTTGATCTGGGTGGCTTAAAAGTGGTGGTGAAAACTCTGGGTGCATCACATACACCGGCTTCGCTAATTGTTCATGTCGCTAAAGATAAAATCGTGTATACCAGTGATATTCTTTACGGCGATCGATTACTTGCCGTTGTCGAAGACAGTAATGTTTCCGAATGGATTAAAAGCTATAAAAAATTACGACAATTTAAAAACTACACCATGATACCCGGCCATGGCCAACCTGGATTATTATCAAATTTTGAATTTTCAACTGTATCGTATCTAGAATTGTTGCATAAACACATGACAGCACAAGTCGCAAAAGATATCGATGCAAACGCTGCAATAAAATCACTCGATCAATCCGCCTATTCTAATTTAACAAACTTTGATTTACTGGCGGGTAAAAACGCCAGTTGGGCTTATCTGCAAGCAGAGTCGGCCGCATTCGATTAACAGGGATATAATCACTGTATTGCTATTAATTAATCGTAATTTAAGTTGCTAAAACTATCGTAATCGGTAAGATCACGAGCTGAATAAAATATGAATTATGAGGCAAATGAGATGAGCGAAGATCAAGGTATACAACTATCAGAACCGTTGATTAATGATGTGGTCGAAGCCGTATCAAAGCACGCACCCGGTGCTCAGGATAATATTGGAGTAACCCTACAATACATGGGTGCAGTGATGGGTTACTTGTCTGCTCAGTTTCCAGGCTCCGATGAAGAACGACATGATTGGCTGGAACAACTGAATGGTTTTATTACACACGTTTCAGACGAACATTCTCAAGAAAAACAACAACAACAGCCGGAAATTAATGTGCAGCAACCAGCAGCAAATGCCCCTGCCGGTAAATGCGAGCCAGATTCAGATAACCCAGCAGCCGGTGTTTGGCGCGCAGCCAAATAGTGAGTTATAAAGGCCAACGTAATGTTGGCTCGTTCATTCGCTCTATTTGTTCACGTAAAGTGATTAATTGATCTTCCCAATATCGTGGTGAATCAAACCACGGGAAGTTTTGCGGAAATGCCGGATCACTCCAACGTCGTGCTAGCCAGGCATTATAATGAATTAATCGTAAACTGCGTAAGGTTTCAATTAATGTCAGCTCGGATGGATCAAAATCAAAAAATTGAGTGTATTCATTTAGTAATAACATGAGTTGTTGTTCCATGTCACTCGCGCTTCCCGACAATAACATCCACAAATCTTGTATTGCAGGCCCGGTTTGGCAATCATCCAAATCCACAAAGTGCGCACCGCTGTCGGTCCACAGGATATTGCCGGGGTGGCAATCACCGTGTAGTCTAATTTGTCGAACGTGTGAAAACTGATCCAGTTTTTGCTCACATAACGACAGAACCTCGTTAGCAGCAAGTTCAAAATTATGGCTAACTTCACTGGCAATACAATTGTTATCCACTAAGTAGCTAAATGCGTCAGTTCCAAATCGCTTCAGTGTTAACTTGGGTCGTTGGTAAAATGCCTTGGTTGCAGCAACTGCATGTATCCGCCCCATTAAACGCCCTAACATTTTTAAATGATCCGGATTATCCAACTCGGGAGCACGGCCACCGGATCGGGTAAATAACGCAAATCGAAAACCGGCGAAATGAAACAAGGTGTTATTCTGCTTATCCGCTAATGGTGTAATAATGGGTAAATCATAACTGGCAAGCTCGAGGCTGAATTCATGTTCTTCTAAAATAGCGTCGTCAGACCAGCGCATTGGGCGATAAAACTTTGCGATAATATAATCGCCCGATTCCAACCCAATTTGATACACCCGGTTTTCATAACTGTTTAAGGCCAATAAATGACCATTACATTCATAGCCTTGTTGCTCGAGACTGCTTAACACCACATCCGGTGTTAACGAGTCATAAGGAATTGTAGTGCTGTTTGTTGTAGTATTGATTGTTTTAGTTCCATCGGTAATTAAAGCAAATTGATTCAGGTTTATACTTTTTAGAGTAACAATGCTAATCTTAATAAATTTGATACTGATAAAACAGTAAACGCAGATAAGCAGCAACAGACACTATATATAAGATACACAGAAAAGGTAGCGAAAATGTCCAACCCCCTTCTTTCTTTTGATGGTTTGCCAAAATTCAAACACATTAAACCCGAGCACATAGAGCCCGCAATCGATGCACTGCTTGCTGAAAATCGAACAGCAATTGAACAGTTACTTGCAGAAAATGCGGTTTACACCTGGGCCAATTTTATTCAACCATTAGAGGAAGTGGGCGACAAATTAGACCGTGCCTGGTCACCGGTGAGTCACATGAACTCCGTAGTGAACAGCGATGAGCTACGAGATGCCTATAATACCTGTTTGCCGAAATTAAGTGATTTTAGTACTGAAGTTGGCCAACATATGGGGCTTTTTAATGCCTATCAGCAAATAGCCGATAGTGCTGAATATACTGAAATGGATCGCAGCCAGAAAAAAATAATCGAAAATGCACTGCGTGATTTCAGACTATCGGGTATCGATTTATCCGAAGCTAAAAAAGCCCGTTACAAAGAAATAAAGCAGGAACTCACTAAACTAACGACCAAATATGAAGAAAATGTCCTCGATGCCACCCATGCCTGGTTTAAATTAATAACCGATGAAAAAGATCTGGTGGGCTTGCCCGATTCAGCCATTGCGATGGCCAAACAAATGGCTGAAAACAATGAGAAGAAAGGCTGGGAATTCACTCTGGACTTTCCATCGTATTACGCGGTGATTACCTATTCTGATGATCCAAAATTTAGAGAAGCGATTTATACCGCCTATTCCACCCGCGCCTCGGATCAAGGTCCCGATGCCAGTGAGTGGGATAACACCGAGATCATGGATAAAATAGTTAGCTATCGCCATGAAATAGCGCAACTATTGGGCTTTACTAGTTACGCGCAGCGATCCTTAGCCACTAAAATGGCCGACACGCCAGACGAAGTATTGGATTTTTTACAGAATCTGGCAAAACGCTCCAAACCGTATGCCGAGAAAGACAAGGCCGAACTCGAAGCGTATGCAAAAGAGCATCATCAGGTCGATACATTAAATGCCTGGGATCTATCTTACTATTCCGAAAAATTACGGCAACACACTTATGCCATCACTCAGGAAGAATTAAAACCCTACTTTCCAGAAAACAGCGTAGTGAAAGGCTTGTTTGAAGTTGTTAAACGATTGTATGGCATAGAAATAAAGCAAATCAAAAAAGGTATCGAAACCTGGCACAAAGACGTTCGCTTTTATGAAATCAAAGATAAAGATGGCACCGTTCGAGGGCAATTTTTTCTGGATCTTTATGCGCGCGAACACAAACGCGGTGGTGCCTGGATGGATGATTGCATTGCACGCATGCGCCTGAGTGATGGCTCAATACAAACGCCAGTCGCTTATTTAACTTGCAACCTGACACCACCGGTTGGTAATGATCCGGCACTGTTCACCCACGATGAAGTTACTACCCTGTTTCATGAATTTGGCCATGGTCTGCACCACATGTTAACTAAAATTGATTACGTCGGGGTTTCGGGAATTAACGGCGTTGCATGGGACGCAGTAGAACTACCCAGCCAATTTATGGAAAACTGGTGTTGGGAAAAAGACGCCTTAAAATTAATAGCCAAACATTACAAAACCAAAAAGTTACTGCCAGACGATTTGTTTAAACGAATGACAGCAGCCAAAAATTTTCAATCAGGCATGATGATGGTACGCCAACTGGAATTCTCAATTTTTGATTTCAGAATGCATCTGGAATTTGACCCAGCAAAAGGCGCACGCATACAAGAAATTTTAGACGAGGTACGACAAGAAGTCGCCGTTAATATTCCACCGGCTTTCAATCGTTTTCAAAATGGTTTCTCACATATTTTTGCAGGGGGCTATGCCGCAGGTTATTACAGTTATAAGTGGGCTGAAGTACTATCTGCCGATGCTTTTTCATTATTTGAAGAAAATGGCATTTTTGATAAAACTACCGGGCATGCATTTTTAACCAATATTTTAGAACAAGGTGGCTCACGCGAACCCATGGAATTATTTACTATCTTTCGTGGCCGAAAACCAGAAATCGATGCATTGCTTCGCCACTGCGGTATTGCAGCATAATAAGAAGAAATAACATGAAAAAAATAATTTTAGTAGCCAGCTTACTAGTGTTGAATTTTAACCTGGCACACGCAGAAGAAATGTATGTAACTGATAGAGTAATATTAGGCGTGCATCAAAGTCCTGAAGAAAATAGCTTGTTAAAAGATTCATTACCTAGCGGTACTAAAGTAGAAATAGTCGAAACCGAGGCAAGTTTTTCTAAAGTTAAATTAGAGAGCGGCATAGAAGGCTGGATTAAAACTGAATTTTTAATAAAAGAAAAACCCTCAATTTTATTATTAGGTGAAGTAACTTCGAAATTAAACACCATCACAGAAGAACTAAATAAATTAAAAGAAAAATCAAGTAAACGCGAACGCGATTTACAAACCAGAGAAGATCAAGTGGCTAATTCAAAGTCCACAATAAAAGATTTAAAAAAACAATTAAAACAAACTCAAACAGCATTAGAGGCTGTTTCAAAAACGGGCACTGGCACAGTCGCCGTTAGCACAGAAAGCAGTGCCGAGTTAGAAGCTGCAAACTCACAAATCGAAGAATTACAAAAACAAATAGAAGAATTGCAAAATGCCGCAATACTCGAAAACATAGAACAAGATGAACCTTCAAAAGCGCAATTAAACAGCGAAATCAAAAAATTATTAATGCGCATCAAAGTAGCACAAGCCAATCTAAACGGCGAAGAAATCCCCAGCCCTGAAGAACTCGCCGCTATTCAACCCCGAATGCCACTATGGTATTGGGTGTTGCTGAGTATGATTTTAATTTTAGGGTTTGTTTTTGGGACATTATTTATCGATTATATGCATCGTAAGAAGCATGGTGGGTTTCGGTTGTAATATGAAAAGACAAATAATCTAAATCAGGATTGGCTGGTCACATTACCACAAGCGCATTTTAAAACTTTACGAAGGCTATCTTACTGATTTTATGAGATAAATATCTGATATAACGTCACAATAGTTGATTATTCAATATAACTAGACTAAGCTTAGTCCTATGAAACAAGTGAATATTCATGATGCAAAAACACATTTCTCAAAATTGGTAAATGAAGCCGCGAATGGGGCAGAAATAATCATATCAAAAGCAGGCATTCCTCAAGCCAAACTTGTGCCATTAGATAAAACTATTCCCAAGGTTAAAGGATTATTAAAAGGTAATCTAAAAATTTCAGATAATTTTGATGATCCTCTGCCGGATGATATTTTAAAATCATTTTATAACTAATTTATTTAATAAATCATGAATCTACTGATTGATACACATATCCTTTTGTGGTGGTTAAAAGATGATAATAAATTACCAAAAGAAGCAGAAAGAATAATATCGGATGTCGAGAATGAGGTTTATGTTAGTGCTGTTTGCGGTTGGGAAATAGCAATAAAACACTCAATTGGTCGACTAGATGTTGATATTAATAAATTGCAGGAAGTAATACTTAAATCCGGATTTTCATTATTACCCATCACCATGCAACATGGTTTAAAAGTTGCTTCATTACCAAAGCATCACACTGATCCCTTTGACAGACTTCTTATTGCACAATCCATACTCGAATCCATGCGGTTATTAACGCATGATTCAGAAATTCAAAAATACGGTGATTCAGTATTATTTGTTTAATCTACTGACCCCACTGTAATTTAATCTTGAATGCGCTTAGGGTATTGGGTGTTGTTTAGTATGATTAAAATTTTAGGGTTTGTTTTTGAACACTGTTTTTTAATTATATGCATCGTAAGAAGCACGGTGGGTTTCGGTTATAGAAGAATTGCTTTTTAAAGTAGATTAAGTCTAAAAGATATAATTTAAGTAGTTAAAGACCATAGATATTATATGTTTTATAATTCAATATCCTAAATATTCCCATTATGCGAAATAGGCATTTTTTATTTTACTATTTGTCTGTAACATTGTGTCGTGAAACAAATTAGCGCTATTCATGGATGAAATTTAATAATAATGGGATCCCTCACCCGTTAGTAATTCCATCCCTGTGATATAAATCATTGAGCGTAAATAAAATAATTAATAAATTAAGAGGTTCATTAAAATGTCAATTAACGGAATATTAAGGTTAAGTGTATTACTGGGAGCTGGCATTTTTGTTGGGTGTTCATCCAGTGAGAATGAAAATCAAAAATCTTCTCAGGTAAATAATCAGACTTCATCCAGTGTTGGTCAATCTAATATTGAAGGTTCACGCGTTTATATTGATCCGGAAACGGGTCAATATACAAATACGCCACCAAAGAATACGAATGCAATTATTGGAACAAATAATAGTATTTCAAAAAAGACAGATTCTAATATTAAATATACAGCACCAAAAGATTCGAACGTTCCTGGAGTTGGTGTTTATATGGAATTAGAAGGTTCACAGTCTAAGGGCAAATAAGTAAAATATCAAACTGAAGGAATTCAACTGTGAAAAACAAAAGTAAAATTTATTTATCTCTTTTTTTATGTCTTTTTACCACAAATATATTAGCATCTGCTGTTGTTACAATCAAAAATGGTAATGATTCAAGTTTAAATTTAAAGCCTGCCGATTTAGGTTTACCAACTATTAACACAAGCTTAAATTACGGTTTAACTGATCAAACTGCATATACGGCCATCGGTGGTAACTTCGCTTCAACTTTAGGTCAAGCTAGATTTAATGCAATACAATATGCAGTAAACAAACTCAGCAATAGACTTAACAGTAATGTTAAAATCAACGTTGTTGTAATTTTTGCTGATTTGGGTGGTGATAATACTGGTGCAATTCTGGCTGGTGCGGTGGCATCACAAATTGTTACAATAACAGGTGGAATATTACCAAAAACCTTTTATCAAATTGCATTAGCTGAAAAAATATCAGGCAAAAACTTAAATTCTGGAGGTACTGGATTTTCTGCATTTGATATTGTCGTCATTGTTAATTCAGAAATTGATGGTAATGTCGCAATTGGTCCATCCAAATTTTATTATGGTTTTGATCAAAAACCACCATCTCGAAATGTTGCGCTTGGGAATGGAACTACCGAATCACGATTAGATATAGATTTTGTAACAACACTAACGCATGAACTCATTCATGGAATTGGTTTCTCAACGCGGATGGATAGTGCAACAGGACAATTAAATGGTGTACCCGCTGGCTATGATGACATTTATATGCGTAATTTGGAATATCATGGTCAACAAAATCCGAGTTTTGTAAATTTAACAAATTCACAACGTATTGCTGCAAATATTTCCAATATAAATCTGCATTGGACTGGCCCTGCTGTATTAGCCGAAATACAAAATCGACAACCAAGTAATAACCCGGGTTTCAGGAATGGACACGCAACGATGTTCGCACCAACGACAATAAAACCAGGATCTTCAGTATCGCATTTTAGTACGTTATTTAATACTGCTGGTAATCCTGCATTTGACCCATTTGATGAAATGATGGAACCATTTGCTGAGAGTGCAAATCATGATATTGGTTTAGCCGCACAAGTTTTAGAGGATGTTGGTTGGGGAAAATTAAATTCAAATCCTAATTTAACCGACATTGATGTAAAGGTGACTAATCCAAATAGGTATCCATTGAAAGGAACAAATGAAATATATTCAATATCAGTAACTAACAATGGCGCACAAACTGCAACAGGAATAATATTGAGTAATTTTTTACCAAAAAATGCAACTTTTGTATCGGCGAATCCAGGAAATGGTGCAAGCTGTGATAGCACTAATGTTTTAGAAAATAAAATAGTTTCGTGTTCACTTCCGAGTTTACCTGCATCGGGTAATGCTGTTTTTACAATTACTGCGAGTATTGACAATACTGGAATGAATTTATTTGCTGCAAATGTTGAATCGTTAAATCCTGATTCAAATCACTTAAATAATAGTGTAACAAACCAAAATATTTCAACTACTCCAGCACCTCCTGTTTTATTTAATGTCGAAAATCAAACAGTTAAAGAAGGACAACTTTTGAGTTTTCAAGTTACGGCTGTTGATCCAAATGGAGGATTTCCAATTTTGAGTATGACAGGTAAACCCGCAAATGCTATTTTTACAGATGATTCAAAAGGTACCGGTACTTTCACTTGGACACCTGCATCAGCAGATGTTGGTACAAATAATATGAATGTGGTAGCCACTGATAGTAATCAAGCCACCCCTGGTTCAGATTCAAAGCCTTTAGTTATCACAGTAACTGCAAAGCCTAAACCAGCAGTATCAACTAGCAACTCAAGTAGTGGTGGTTGTTCAATAAATCAATCAGCTAAGATAGATCCACTTTTCCCAAGCATGTTAGTATTATTTTCTATTTTATTTCTTGTTCATAGAAAAAGAAGTTAGGTTTGTAAAAAATTCAATTATGTCCTGTCCTATAATAAGTTGACTGGACATGACATACTAGAATTTTTTACATTGAGAATGGATAAAAAACAACAATAAAATCTCTAACTAATGGGTCGTTAAGTTGGCATTTAATTTGTACTGTTCTTGCCGGATTAAAAACATAATCATTTAGTAATTAAATTTAAAATATAGATAAGATAATATATATTATTCACTAAATACTAATAAATAATTAAAGTTCACACGAATTTTAAAATTAGATGCAAGGTATATTAACTATAAAACCAGTGCTTGGGTCTATTTGTTGTGATGGTGAATATTTACAAGATAATGTATATTTAGGTAGGCATGTCTGTTGAGGTAGACAAATTTCAACAATTTCACTAACGTTTATTTCTAAACAGCCATCTATTATCTTTTGATTTTTATTAATTATTGACGCGTTTGCAGTAGAAGTTGCAATATCACTTGTTACAAACTGAATTTTTCTTTTTGTGAGATTTATATCAACATCGTTTACTGGTAAAATTGTTGGTACAGCGGTAGTAGCTAGTGGTTTTGAAAATTGAGTTGATAAACTTGGTGTCTTTGGTAAGTTGTTATTTAAATCTGCAATATATATATCCTGTTTCAAAAGACCACTTCCTGTACCAGTATTATTTCCTGTATAACCAGGGTCGCTAGATGATATCAATACTTCACAATTTACAGTTCGAGAGAAAATTGAATAACCTTGAGGCGTACTTGCAGTTGTATTGGTTGTAATAGAAACATCAGGTTTTATTGTATCAATTCCAACATTTATTATGTTCTCTGTGATATTACTAGCATAATCAGTTGAACGAATTTTAAATGTATATTGGTCATCAATAAGATTACCAGCAGGAGATTGATAAATAAAAGACGTAGATAATTTTCTATCAGTAAGTGGTAAACTTAAGTTACTAACAGTGGGTGAAGTTTTTGATAGTGGATTAAGATTTTGATCAATAAAAAATTCAACACTCGCAACTCCTGTGCCTGGATCATCATTAGAAATACCTTCAATGGTGAGATTATTTACCCAAATAGTATTTTGTGGAATATTACCTGATATTACATTAATAGGTTTAGTTAAAGACATGATTGGTTTTGATACATCTATCCCAATTATCGTATTAGTTTGTTTTTTATTACCTACTTTGTCTGTTATTTTTAATGCTATTTCATACCAACCATCAGCATAGTCACGAACACCATTAGTACTTGAAAGTGGATTAAAAGCTATTGTTAGATTTTGATTCAATTTGTTAATTCTATTTCCAACTAGTGAGCCAGCAACAAAAAATTCTGCATAATTTAAACCACTACTGTAACCGGTGTTAATTGGAACCAATGGGTCATTAATTTCATATATAATAGGGGTTGAACCCGCTTGATTAAAAATGTGATTATTTTGAACGACACTGAGTGTTGAAACAGCTACATTAGGACTTGTGTTATCAATATTAAAAATCACACTATCAGTACCAATAGTTCTATTGCTATTTGAACTTGTAGCTATAAGTTCTAAAGTATGTGGCCCATCTATTAAACCGGGGGGGGGTCTTACTATCGATAGTTGCTTTAACTGAGTTCGCTGAACTAGCAAGATCTACTCCCTGATCGAGAGTTAACAAATTACCATCCAATTTTAACTCAATTGAATTTAGTGGAGTATTCGCAGGTTCATTCACACTACCAGTTACAGTGATGGCTGCACCACCGTACGGAGATTGTGATAGTGGTGAGTCGATATTTGCTGAAATAGAAGTATTACCAATAGATATGTTGATTGGAGTAAAAGATGTTGTTTTTCCTAATACATTTGAAGCCATGACATTAATAACGTAATTACCATCAGATATTAATTTTGAGTCAAATGGAATTAGTATTTGATTTAAGTCATTAGCCTCTAATGTTGTTTGCATCGTACCATCTGGTTTATTGATTGTAATTAGTAGTGACTCTATCCCTAATATGTCAGTCACAGTTGCAGCAACAAATGCATTTGATAACGGATCAAAAGGGGTATTGTTGGCAGGGTTTAACAAGGCATTTCCAAATATAACATCATTGATTTTTGGATTGGTGACATCAATTATTGGGTTTCCTTTTGTTAGTTTCGTTGTTGGATTTGGATTAACAGATAATTGTGAATAGTTGTTAATACTTTCTGCATAACTAAAAATGTTATCTACAGTTAAAGTTGAATTATTTTCAGGAGCATTAGCCATAATCAACATATTCAATGCCAGTTTGTGTCGATATAAATCTTCAGTAATTGGCTCAACTAACGCTAGTTTATTAACACCAGCTTTACCATCTAATATTCCATCTGCACTAATGTCTTCAAACGCACGTTGTGCAAAAATTATAGAAGTAATATTAGTAAATGGAGAGATTTTATTTTTATTGGCAACCCATTTCATTAATTGTGATATGGCAGCATTTGCAAATCCATATTGATGTTCAGGGGTTAAGGGGTTGTTAATATTTGCAGGGATACTATTGGGATTTGTTATTTGTTTTGGAACTGTCGATAAAATATTTAATTTCCCACCAAGCCAATCATTAATGGTTTGGTTTGAATTATTTATTGCATCTTTTACTTTTGCACCATTATTTATATTGTTAATTGTCAAGCCATATGCAAGATGAGTGAAAAATGTAATATTTATATTTACATCTGAGCCTGAAATATAATTACTTACAGCGCATAACAAATCACTATCTGAAAATGAGATATTTAATTTGCTATTTAGGTCGCTAGCTTCTTCTACATAACTACCCTTACTAACACAGACTAAAATTGGATTTGTAACAGACTGAATATCAATTGTGTATTTACCGTTTGTATCAGTCACCTGTGTAGCTTGAGAGAGTATGTTCTCTTTAGCTATAAAGCCTTTTGTATATTTATAAACAGTAACATCGGCATTTTGTATTGGACCAAGTACTGCATTTACTGTAATTGATCCCGTTGGAATTATAATTGGTTTAGGTGGTAATGTAGTACCACCCCCCCCACCACAAGAAACAAGTAGTAAACTTGCTAAAATCATAATTGATATTAAATAGTTTTTATTTAATAGATTGAGCTTTTTCATAGTAAGTCCCTTTACATTGATCGGTGCAAGAATTCGTGGAGTGTGACTATTTATTCTACAAATTATACAGTTGCGATACAATTAAAATTGGCTAATTAATGAACGAATGGCTTATTTATTTAAGATGTTAAATTTCATATAACGGTTATTATATATACTATTGTCATTTCATATACGTGACTTAATAATAGATTTAATCACTTGCAAAAGACAGATCGACTAGTGTAGTCTTATAAGAATAAGCAGAATAAAAATAATAATTCAGTTTACAGGGATTTGCTTAAGGATAAAGCAAAAGGAGTAACAAGTATGGGTGCACAACCACAACCCTATAATTACGCACCAGTATTACTGAGAATGTTAGGCGAATCTGTCACCGCCATCAGCATGACCGGCACCGAAAACCCACCGCCACCCCTCCCCACCA
>CAYOHQ010000054.1:0-12956 GCA_964403805.1 uncultured Thioalkalispiraceae bacterium
TGAAATATTTTAGTATTTCTATAAATTTATTCACTGTATACTTTAGCCTAGTATTGTTTTAGTTTTTAATTAGTTACAGGGAAATGTAGAATGTTAGATGATCGTTATACTACCGAAGTATCGATTTGGGTTGTTATTTTACCGATGCTTATTTCTGTCTACGTAGCAAGTTTATTAATTGTATCTGTACTGGTTAATGTGATTGATGATTTTACTTTTAATCATATTTTATCTACTGGCCGTAATATATATATATACTGTTCAATTTTTTTTGCATTTTTAATTTCATCCTTTTGTATATCAATATCAACTTTTATTGCAGTTCCTGTGTATAAAAATATACTAATGGTAATAGTATTTTTTATACCAATAATATGGCCAAAATTGATATCTTTTTACCTTTTTGGAATAGAGAATACAAACTACGATTATACCGGAATCAATATTGAGTTAGTTTTATTTATATCCGGCTCGATCTTTGGCGGCTTTCTTGCTTATAAACTTGCAATGAAGTTGAGTTCTTCATTTTTTTCGTAATGTGGTGATAAATTATATCGGGCACTGTTTAGGAAAAGAAATATTAACCGTGAGTCCTATCCCATTTTTGGGTTTGATAAATTTGATTATGGCATTTAATTGTTCAGCACACTGCTTTGATATTGTGAGTCCTAACCCACAACCATCAGCTGCTGAATCTCTGATTCGATAATATCGTTCAAAAACTCGTTCGATTTCTTTCTCTGGAATCCCAATACCCGTATCTGTGATATTCAGATTAATGCAATTTCCTGCATCTTTAATTTCAACATCAACACGACCATTCTTGGGTGTGTAATTGATTGCATTATTTAATATATTAGCGAGTAAAATTTCAAAGTTTGCAGTTTCACCATAGATTGTGAATTCATCTTCACAATGGAAAGCCAAATTTATATTTTTCTCGATTGCTCTTAATGCAAGCTGCGCGATTAATTCTTCAGATGCCTTGTGTACATTTATCGGTTTATTATTTTGTTTTGTTTGTTCTTCAGCACCTAGTCGTGCAAGAACGAGCATTTGTTGAACTAGATGTGTTGCTCTATCTACACCAGTAAGAATATTATTAATGGCCGATATTTTCTCATTATCCGTTTTTGCAGCCTTTGCTACTTGCGCTTGAATTTTTAATGCAGCTAAGGGCGTTCGTAATTCGTGTGCCGCATCATCTGTAAAACGTCGTTCTTTTTCTATTGCTGTATGAACACGATTAAGTAAGCCATTTAATCCTTCAATCAGTGGCAGAATTTCTAAGGGTATATTTTTTAATTTAAGCGGAGCTAGATGTGATGGGTCACGGCGTGTCACTTCTTTCGCGACTTTTCGTATTGGGGCCAGTCCACGTCCAATACCAAACCATATCATCAATGCTAAGATTGGAATTGAGGTAATCGATGGTAATAAAAATGTTTCTACGATATCGCCTGTTAATTCATCTCGAATCGCATAACGTTCACCAACTTGAATTAAATAGCGAACTTCTTTATCCCATAAACTAAAAACACGCCACTTCTCTTTTTTTATAATAACATCCGAAAACCCTCTCATTTTGGGCGTCATCGCATTTTCATCGAGAGGCACTATTGGAGCAGATGCTGAACGAAGCACTAATCGATCGTGTGATTCCCATAATTGAAATGCCATTTTTCGTTCATACGAATGGCCATCTCGTAAATCATATTCACTTTTTGAATCAGAATTTGCTGTTGTGATGGGGTAATCTAATATTTCCTGAGCGCTAAAATTGTCAATGGATCTTATGTTGTGCAGTACGATTGCTTGAAGCGATCGAGATGATTGAGCCAATTGTGCATCAAAAAGTTCTTCAACTTCATGATTTGCAGCACGATAGCTTTGATACATAGTTAAACCACCTATGATCGAGATAATTAATAATAAAACGAATAATAATCTATTTCTAATTGATGTTAGCAAGAAGGTTTCTCTATCATATAACCAACACCACGAACCGTTTTAATAATATCATTGCCTATTTTTTTACGTAAGTGATGGATAAAAACTTCAAGAGAATTACTTTCTATTTCGCCATCCCAACCATATAGCGTTTCTTCCAGACGGGAACGTGAAGCTACTCTACCCATATTTTCCATCAGGTAGAGTAAGAGAACAAATTCACGTGAAGATAATGAGATGGTATTACCATCACGGTGAACAGTGTGAGCAGCAGGATTCAGCTCCAGAGTACCGTGTGTTAAAATTGGCTCACTTCTTCCTGCATAGCGACGCGCTAGTGCTCGTAACCGGGCACAGAGTTCGTCTAAATCGAAGGGCTTAACAAGATAGTCATCAGCACCACTATCGAGACCAAGAATTCGGTTTTCAATGGAATCCATTGCGGTTAATATTAGAACAGGTGTCGTGTCATTACGTTTACGCAGTTCTTGTAAAACTTCAATACCGGAGACCAGCGGCAAGCCCAGATCGAGTACTACCAGATCGAAATTTTCGTTAACCAGTGCGTGGTTGGCAGCTTCACCATCCATTACCCAATCAACAGTATACTCAGCTTGCTTTAGACCGACGTAAAGTCCGTCACCCAGTAAATTGTCATCCTCAACGAGTAATAATCTCATATATGAGTATCTTCCTTAAATTTGGTTTTAATTATTATAGCGCGACTTTGTATCACTATCCTATAAAAACAGTGGTATAAAACCGAAATCTGAAGGTGTTTTTTTATACACAAACGGGTGTTTCTGGGATTATACGAAAATGAATCGAAATAACTATTTAGTATGCTATAAATTGAATTAATCATTTTCTTCGCACGGGATAGATTCTTTCTTATAACCATGAATCATTGATTTAATTAAATTTTCGTTGTGTTGTTTACCCGCAATTATGACTCCGAAGATATGCAATACAATTAATGCTAAAGAAAAGTTGGAGAAAAATTCATGCAGTTCCTCTAAGGTATCTTCGAGATTGGTATATTCGCCAGCGAATAAAAAAGCCAGAGGTCCAGCATGATCCTCAGCCCCGTATAATATTACTCCTGTTACACAGGTAATGAAAACAGCAGTTATTAGCACCACAATCATAACTGCTCCTGCAGGGTTATGGCCTAAAAATCGGGAATTGGTATTTTTGGTAATTTCCTTTAAATAATTTAACGCTACTTTGGGTGTAACGATAAAATCTCTAAATCGAGCATGTTTCGAACCGATAAAGCCCCATAAAATTCGAAATAGTATTAATAATACAATAAGGTAACCTGAATATATGTGTAGACCAGAGTTATCCTCTGTTAGGAAACAAACAAAAAATGCTGTAGCCAATGACCAATGAAATAGTCTAACTACTATATCCCAGACTTTAATGTCCATTGTACTCATTCATGAAGCTCCTGATTAAAAATTCAGCTTAACAAACAAAGATTAAGAGATGCTTAATTCATGAGCAATATTTTTGTTTGTTTAAATCGAATTCATCGATACTATAAACTAATATGGATTAAGCTAATGAAACTAAAGAATTAATAATATTACGAATATGGTTGAAACAGAGTACAAAATTGAAACAGATCAAGGTAGTTCGATTACTTATAAGTTATCAACGTGTATTAAAAACCAGTCTCAATCGAAGCAAGTTAACCGAAATGCCATTTTTTTAGTGCATGGTCTAGCCAGTAACATGACCCGTTGGACTGAATTTGTGGTTAATACGGGATTAACGGAACATACCGATTTGGTCCGGTTGGATTTGCGGGGGCACGGAAAGTCGGAGTCTTATAATCGAATAACCACTCGGGATTGGTGTCAGGATATCCATCAGATAATGATTAAGGAAAATTTCTCGCGCATTATTTTTGTAGGGCATAGTCTGGGTGCTCAAATTGCAATGCAATTCAGTTATTTTTATCCACAAAATACGCTTGGTGTTGTCTTAATTGATCCGGTATTTCCTGATGCCCTTAAAGGGCTATTAGGATTTATACGACGATTTCGCTATGGCTTGTTAGGGTTTGTTTATTTGTTATTATTCATAGCTAAAGTGGGCTTTCACAAAAAATCATTACCCTACCGTGATTTACATGAATTGGACTTAAAAACACGAAAAATTCTTGAGGATAAAACCAATGGTAACATCGCTAAACTGTATATGAATCCCTATGAAGATTTAATTTACATTCCTTTAGTGAACTACTGTCAGGATATGTTTGAAGTTACCCGACAACTACCAGATTTGAATCAGATTAAATGTGCTGTTTTGTGCTTGTTATCGAAAGGCGCAACGGTCAGTAATATTAAGCAAACAATATCATCGGTGAGTCGATTCCCAAAAAATGAAATAGAATTAATTGACGCGGATCACTGGTTACTAACTGAAAAGCCAGTTGAATCAAGGCAGATTATTGAGAACTGGTGCACAAAAATACTAAACGAAATATAAATTAATCGTAATCTGTACCCCTATGTATTATGGGTAAATGCCGAAGATAGGCAAATAATGGTTTTTAGTGCACAGTTTTATTGAGTTCAGCTATTCAAGATAAAATCTTAGGCTATCATTACCTTATATTATGGATTGATTTTCATGAAATGGATGACATTTTCTGGTGTAAATATTAATTAGTCGAAAGGATCCAATGTGGAAATATTAGAAGAACTAACCAAGCAAGCACAATTATTAAAAGTTAAAAAAGGTGTAGACGAATCCTGGAATAAGAATGATGAAGCTGTTCAAGGGGCAGCAGTTAGTGCTTTATTTGAAATACATGACTATTTAAGAAAAATTGTAACCAAACTTAATCAGGTCCGACCAGAAGTAAAAGTTATTTATAATATTTTTGATAAATATGAAATTAATGAATCATTCCAGTCAGATTATGAACTGTCGTTATCCAGCAAACGGCAAGTTGAAACACTTGAATTAAACTTCTGGATGCACAGTAATGAAAATAAATTTGTATTTAAACGCAATGATGTTGATAACTTTGACAATAAACTGAAAGCGTTATTTTCTTATGGCTTGGTTGCTGGTGATAATCAAAATACTAGCCAGACCAGTTCAGTAGATGAAATAGAAATACAAACCGACATACCGGTGTCATTTATTTTTACCGCCGCTGAATATTCAAATACAATTAATGTTGTGGTAAATAATTTTGAAGCGTTAGGTGAAAATATTTTTCGGCTCGATAATGAATCGATAACCAGTAAATTTTTGGATCATTTTGTTAACTATCTAATCAGGAAAAAAGACAGTTTTTTCCCTGAAGAAAATGACGCATTAAAAAGCATTAGTAAACGAATTTCAATAAATGACGATTCACAGGAATTACCTGCAACAGAAAACAATATTACCAAAAATGTGAGTGTTAACTCAAAGCTTTCACCCTTTAAAAAAAATGCAAAATTATTTTTAACCTACCATGAAGATTTAAATGAATTAAATTCAAAAATCGAATCTTTCGCTATAGGCCGTGATAATACCTCGTCATTAACTATTTTATCTGAATTTGTATCACGCCATCATGCATCAATTATTTTTCGTAAAGGGAAATTTGTTTTAGTTGATAAATCAACAAATGGAACATTTATTAAGCCACAAGGCGGTAAAGAAGTTTATATACAACAAGAAGATTACCCGATATCAGGTTGTGGTTTAATCTGTTTAGGAAAATCGATATCGCCCAGTAATGAACATTTAATTTATTTCTTCTGTGAATAGTAAGATAAAGTAAATTTGGTCATAATAATGTTATGCAATTCATAGTTAACCTTCACATAAATACAACCGAATTTGAAAAATATTATACCGGGATCAATATCGTGACAGCAGAAAGTACGGACGGACGTAAAGTCCAATTTCCTGTTAATATATTACAAGAATACATCAGCCATAATGGAATTCACGGTTTGTTTGCATTGGAATATGATGAGCAATATAAATTCAAAAAAATTCAGAAATTAGCGTCTTAAAGTAAGAGTGGCTAGTTTGAAAAAATTAATTCCTGGATCAACGAAATTCTTTAACTAAAACCATGTAACATCAAATTTTTACCTTCTGTTAAAACAAATTCCTTAAAGGCTGATGCTGCAGGAGATAAACGTTTATTTTTTCGATGAACCAAATACCAATGACGCATAATCGGGAAATGTTCAACGTTTAATACCATCAGCTTACGGGTCTCGAGCTCTAATTCAAGGGTGTGGATGGAAACAATTCCCAATCCCAGCTCAGCTTGCACTGCTTGTTTAATGGATTCATTTTCATTCATTTCCATACTGGTTTTTAATTTGATATCGTGTTCATTGAAAAATCGCTTTATTGCGATTCTAGTTCCTGAACCTTGTTCCCGGGTTACAAAAGACTCGTGTTGAAACTGCGCCAATGGAATGGTGCCTTTATGTTTGGCAAGCGGATGATTGGGACTGGCTACCATAACTAGCGGATTTTCGGAAAAAGGAGTGAAATCAAGCTCCTGGTTTTCGGGAGGACGGCCCATAATTACCAGTTCTTTATCGTTATCAGCCAACTGAGTCAGTAATACAGCGCGGTTGGTGACATCCAGTTGCACAGTGATACCAGTATAATTTTGTTTATACAAAGCCAGCATTCGCGTAGCAAAGGCGCTCGCGGTACTGGCTACGGCAACTTTTAATTTACCACGCTCCAGACCTTTAAGTTGTTCAAAAACGCTGTCGGCTTCTTCTAATTGCTCCGATATGATTCGACTATATTGGTACATTTCGCGTCCGGCTTCAGTTAAAAACAGCTTTTTACCGGATTGCTCCAGCAGAGGTAGCCCAATATTGCCTTCTAACTGTTTGATTTGCATTGATACTGCGGGCTGACTTAAATGCAATTCGTGTGCAGCTTGTGTATAACTCAACAACCGTGCAACAGCTTCGAAGACTTCGAGCTGGCGAATAGTTAAATGCATAAGCATATACCTATAGTTATTTAATAATTAATAGGTTTTAATTATGTTTTATTATCAGTATAGTCGCAATTCTTTATTTTAATGAATTTTAACAATTACATAAGTTAAAGAAAATTGTAAGCGCCATGAAGACAACGACTATTGATTTAATTCGTCACGGTGAGCCTGTGGGTGGGCGGGCTATTCGCGGTAACAGTGTCGATGATCCGCTTAGTGAACTTGGTTGGCAGCAAATGCGTTCAGCTGTTGTTGGTTATACCGCATGGCAGGAGATCGTCAGTTCGCCTTTAATTCGATGCAAGGATTTTGCTAACGAACTCTCATTAAACTTAAAAATTCCACTATCCATTGAAAATAATTTAAAAGAAGTTGGTTTTGGAGCATGGGAAGGTCGAATTCAAAATGAAATTAAAGAAAGTAATGCAGACGAGTATCGGTTATTTTATCTCGATCCTGTTAATAACCGTCCAGCTGGAGCAGAATCATTATCGAAATTTTATACACGGGTAATTGATTCGTATAAAAAATTGTTAAATCAACATTCAGGAAAGCATATTTTAATTGTTGCTCATGCCGGAGTTGTTCGGGCAATAATCATTCACATACTTCAAGCTGAATTAAATAGTATGTATCGCATAAAAGTACATAATGCTGGTATTACTCGCATAGTGCATGACAACGAAAATGCTATTTTAGAACGACATGGTTTTAACTTAAAAGAAGTTTAGTGAATCTTATCGACAAAGCGCTTCAGCGATTAATTTGTTTTTTTCAAAATTGTTATTGGATCGTGATGTAATATCGATTATATTTTCATTCGATAAATTTGGTAAATCCAATTCAATTTCTGGTTGATCTTGTTCTGTTGCGTTACTCAAAGTTAAAGTAGCTTGAGTAACTTTTTTTGCTGTACGAATAGTTTCCACGCAATGAATATACTGTTCTTGATAATTTTCATTAGAAATATTTTGTGCTGTTTCAGAAAATATATCGGGAAGTTTCCAGAAAGCCAATAATTTGGCTGACAATTGATACTCATCTATTCCAAATGTTTCTGTGAGCAACATCGACAATGATGTTTCATCTGATACTTTTGGTATCATTTCATTTATAACATCTGGAAATTGATCAACTAAAAATAACATACCAATGTTTGATAATAGGCCGATGCAATAGATATCAATGTCATAAGAATTATCAGTTTTGAGCACATGCTTATAGATTGAAGCTGAATTCTCACCGGTCAATACTGATTCTAACCAATAATTTTTGGTATTGAAATTTGGACATTTTCGGGTATTAAATTTGGCAGCAACAACACTGGATAACACAACTGTTTTAAGTTCAGTAATCCCCATTAACGCTGCTGCACTTTCGATTGAGCTGGTTTTTTTGCTACCCATATAAGCAGCAGAGTTTGATATTTGAAGAATTTTTGCTGTAGTTGCCGGTTCTTGTTTGATTACCCGGATTAATTCTCGTATGTCCGTTGTTTGTTCTGCGCGAGATAATGTTTGAATTATTTTAGCTAAAAAATGAAATGGTGGTATTGACTCTTTTAAAATAAATGCAATTTTTGGCACAATAAATTTCTCTATAATACTAGTTACAATGGAAATTAAAACACAGTTTTGATGTGTTAATTTGAAAAAAAATCTCTCAATAAATCTAACGGTCAATTGCACACTAACTTTAATTGAACGTTATATTATAGTGATAAAATCCATTATTACTAATTGTAGAGCTAGATAGTGCTGGTATTTTCCTGACTTAATTCATGGGAATAACGTAACAGTGCATATTGAGTGGTTTTGAAACTTTTTCGAATATTAGCTAAATACTGTTTAGAATTATGTTTGTATTCTTGTTCTGTTATTGTGTGATATTTGTGACACAGTTGTAGTAATGATGTAGCCCCAACAGCGCCGGCATTACCTTTAAAGGCATGACACGAACCAATAAAATCACTGTGATTATCTAACAGGGCAAGCTCCAGTTTTGATAATATTTTTTCACCATCATTTTGAAAACTTTTAATTAAATTATCAATGAATTCACCATCTGTGTTTAATAATTCAAGATCTTTTAGTGTTTCAATGTTGAGTAGTTCTGTAATTTCAGTATCAACCGGATACAGTTTTGGAATTTTATTGTCTTTGGTTTTTTTTGAATTTGCTGATTGTCGTGTTGCTCGTGGTAGTGTTGTTAGTGATGAAATGGTACTCAATAATTTACTCGATTTAATTGGTTTGGTTAAATAAATATCGATTCCTGCTTGTTTACATTCATATATTGATTCTATAGTTGCATTAGCCGTTAACATAATAAATGGCATGGGATTATCAGGATACATAAAGTTATATAATTGCACCAGTTGTATACCGCCCATTATGGGCATGTGCATGTCAGTAATGCATAGATCAAACAATTCTTCTTCAAACATATCCAGGGCTTCTTCACCATTATCGACTGTTACAACGGTATGGCCACCAAACTCAAGAATTCGTTTAGTGATAAGTTGATTCGACTCATTGTCTTCTGCAAGTAAAATACGGTATTTTTTTGGATGTTTACTATGTGAATAATAGGCTGCGATGTTTTCAACATTGTCTGCTGTTTGTGTTTCGAGCAATGGTGCACTGTGAATGGCGTTAAATAGTAAAGGCATATCTATCGGAAAATCAAGGATGCAGGTAAAACCAGAATCGAGCAATTGACGTTGAACATTATGATTTACATCCCGGTTGAATAATATTAAGGCCATGTGTTTAAATATTGTTTTGGCGCGAAGTGCCTTTGCAAAATGAATTGCATTCACGTCAAGATTTGATTTGCTGATAATAACAGCATGAATTGGTTTATTATCATCAACTGCTTTATCAATAATTTTTAAAGCATCTTTAGCCGAGTTTGTATCAATTAATTCAACACCCCAATTTTGACAATTATCAACCACTGTTAGTAATATATCATTTGTATCAGAAACAATTAATACTCGTGCTTTTGATAGATCATTACTTTGTTCCCAGTTAACCGATTGTTGTAGGAACGGAATTTCAACCCAGAAAGTTGAACCTTCACCAATGGCACTCACAAGGCCAATAGTGCCACCCGATTTTTCGGTAAGTTGTTTGGCTATCGTTGTACCCAAGCCCGCACCACCATAACGACGGGTAGTCGATTCATCCGCCTGGGTAAATCTATCGAACACGGTTTTTTGAGCCGCTTCGGTAAGTCCGCAACCTGTATCGACGATTTCAAATCGAATAACACTGTAATTATTTTTTACAAACGACTGGCTTACAATAATCTGAACTTTGCCTTCATCGGTAAATTTGATGGCATTCCCAACCAGATTCATTAATGTTTGTCGTAGGTGGTTCACATCACCATTGAGTGCATAAGGAACGTCAGGATTAATAATCATAGTGAAATTAAGACCTTTCTCATAGGCTTTATGTTCGAGCATTTTGACAACGTTTTTTAGCAAATGATGTAAATCAAATTTAACTGTATCAATACGGAGTTTACCGGCTTCAATTTTTGAGATATCGAGAATTTTTTCAATAATTTCGAGTAGCGCACGTATCGAGTAACCAATGGTATTGGAATATTCTTGTTGTTCTTTATTGAGAGCGGTGTTTTGTATTAAATCGTTGGCACCAAGAATCCCATTTAATGGCGTTCGTAGTTCATGGCTCATGTTTGCCAGAAAGGTACTCTTGGCCTTATTCGCTTCTTCTGATGTATTAACGGCAATTTGTAATCGGCTCAGTAATTTTCCTACGTATAGCGGTAAGAATATTGCACCCATAATTAAGCCAGTGATAAAAATCGGGTATTGGATCATGAATGGCGACGTAAATGCTATTATTATTAACCCAATTACAGTAAGCACGGTACTGATGTATAAAAACTTAACACCATAACGGAAGCCGTTTCCAAATATAGCCCATAAGAAAAACGGGTAAATGGCGACACCGAGCTCGCCACCGAGATAAGAGCCTGCAGTCAAGGTAGCAACATCAAAAACTGAGCTAAAAATATAGCGAGCTGGACAGTGAGTTGGATTTTTATATACCCAGTAAAAACTGCTTATCACTACCATCGGCATGACAATAGAATAAGTTAACAATAACTCATATGCATATTTTACCTCGGAGTTAGAAGTAAAAATAACGAATGAAATAAAAATACTGGAAATGAATCGAATGAAGAGTTGTTCCAATTCCCGGCCGGGGCTCTTGGCCATTCGAGTAAAAATATATACAAATTTGTTAGTCAATCGTTGAGAAAAATTATCAGCACGTTCCATGTTTTAAGCACTCAATCGGAATAATCAGTTTTGTTGATTATATAGTGAATTGTGTTTTAACAGCTACTTTTAGCTTATTATATTGATAATAAAATCAAAAAGAGCTTACATTTTTATGTTTGAAGCTGATAGTATTTATGGCTATTCCTTATTGAAATTGGTGAATATCAATATGAGTTAACTCTAATATTGACTTTTTGTACGTTCTATTTTTTTCTTATAAAAAACTTAATATACAATACTAATTGTGGTAAAAAGTGTTATCGTATTACTTACGCAACAAGCCAAAAATTATAAATTATTTAACTGTAGGAGTAGTCTTGTGTCTGTAGATGTATCTCAACTTAATTCTGATCGAAGAGATGAGTCCCATGATAAACTTCATACCTTAATTGAAACCCGTACCGAGACTTTATCGTTATATAATCAAATAATCAGTATGCGCCCTTTCAATCCAGAAGATGGGCTATCTATCTTGCTAGAAGAGTTTTGTGAGGCACTTGTTGATTATACTGCCAGCGCTCATTTTCAATTATATCGTTTTCTTGTTGACGGCTCAGAACGTCGCGAAGCAGTGAAAGATATCGCGAATCAAGTTTACCCTGCAATCTCCAAAGTGACCGATTTTATTATTCAGTTTAATGAAAAATACGATGGCGAAAAAGACAGCCTTATTTTAACAAATCTTGATAATGATCTCTCCGTGTTAGGAGAAGCTTTAGCCGATCGTATTTCGAATGAGGACCAAATTATTGCTGCTTTCAGGGCGGCTAAAATTTAGCGTTGAGAAATTAACTGTTCAGATTGACTGCTATTGAGTTTCGAACGGATGTGAGCAGTACCACCAATTTGATGGCCTAAATAGTAACCAAAGCCAAAAACAAACAGACTTCCGATTAAAAATAGTATTGTTAGCATCTTAAAACCCCACTCAGTATCTCAGTTTTTCAATATCTGTATTACATAACTTATTTGCGTCCAGATCAGGACTTACTTAATACTTTTGGATTTTGATTTCGTCTAAAACGAGCACTGTGTCGCAATTTATTAGTTTTATTTGGCGATATTCCGGGTTGTATCTTAAATAATGATTACGTATACTTCGCCGAAATGGACATTTAATTTGAATAAAAATCTTCACATTAAATAATTTTGTGTTACCCGCTTATTTAAATATCGACACGACTATTTAAATAAATATTATGGACAATAACAGGGATATCGACGGGTGTGTAAATGAATACATTAACGGATTCTAGTTTAACAACAGAGTCAAACAAATACCGTGGCACTGGTGGTGCGAGTCAAGGGAATCGAGACCTCGGCTTTATTCCTGCTTTCATTGATACCAGTAATGGTACAGTCTACCTTTCACGCTTTTCTGATGGTCGTTTGGCCAAAGTTCATATTTTAGATGGAATACCTGAACATTTAATTGTTTCAACTGAAGATGGTCATGTTAAAGCCGTTGTGGAATCGGTTGTTGCTGGTTTTGTTTTAAATGAGGTATTTTACACAAGAACAGAAGCTGCAGACTTTGTGTCAAAAAACAGGATTAAATCGGCTTAATTAAATCTTTTTCTTGGCTTGAATTACGGGCATATTATTTAATATCGATTTAGGCGAGTGCCCTAATCGCTGTTCATAAATAATGGTGTAAGTCATTACTCTTTTCAAATAATCTCGCGTTTCGTT
>CAYOHQ010000055.1:0-12810 GCA_964403805.1 uncultured Thioalkalispiraceae bacterium
CTTTGTAAATGTGTATTGAACGTTGGAGTTTAATAAAATTTTCTAACAATAAATTAAAGTATAAATTATGATTGAGTTACCTAATTTTGATAAACAGTTTGAATATGAGAATATGTTTTATCTTTCTTGTGAGAGTTCACGAATCGGAAAGTTATTGTCTCAGCATGTTTTATTTGAAAAATCAGCCGAAGTGGAAGGTGATATTGTTGAGTGTGGGGTATTTAAAGGTGCTTCGTTTTCTCGATTCGCAATGTTCCGAAAATTATATGGAATTGAAGATAAAAAACTAATTGGGTTTGATGCTTTTGGTGTATTTCCTGAGACCTCCTTTCAAGCAGACTTTGAACTACGAGATAAATTTATTGCTACTGATGGTGCAGAAGGTATTTCGGTTTCACAACTTCTGCGCGTACTTAACAAAAAAAAATGTGATAAAAATGTGGATTTAGTGGAAGGCAATATATGTAAGACGGTTCCTGAGTATGTAGAAAAAAACCCTGATTTAAAAATATCATTTTTGAATCTGGATGTGGATATATATGAGCCGAGTAAAACTATTTTGGATTACTTATATCCACGGATTAGTAAAGGAGGGGTTCTGGTGTTGGATGATTACAATCAGTTTCCTGGAGAAACAAAAGCGACGAACGACTATTTTAAGGACAAAGACGTTACGATTCATAAAGGTACTATTAACGCCTCACCTTATTATATTATTAAGGATTAAGTATTAGCTGAAGTATGTTTATAACTCGGTGTTAGGGTTTTTAATTTATTTTTTAAAATTAAACAATGAAAGTATTTAAAACGTGAAAAATTCAAATACAGTTACTGGGATCCCAAACCGGGAAAGCTACATTCATAACAAAGTACTTTTTGTTGATGGGCTTGTTGGTGGTGGAAAAGGCTTGATTTCTGCAATTGTAGGATCATTGCCTAGAGTTGAAATGTGGGTGTCTCGTAGTAAGATTGAACAAATATGTGGAATGCATCATTTAGATCATATTAGTATGGAAGGTACTGTTGCATTGCTAAGAAGTTGGATCGATAAGGAGTTTTATAATATATCAATTGTTCGAGAAACAAACTTCCGCCCTAAAGATATGTCGAGCATCTTTAAGGATGCCCGCCCATGGCGATATTTTTCTCGTTTATTTAAAAATGATGGTGAAGAGGCTATTAAACGTATAAGAAATGAAGGTATGATAATCAATGTAATGACTCATGCCAACACAGGTTATGCTGAACCTATATTTAATGCATTAGGTGATCGGTTAGTCTATGTCAGAATTGTGCGATCTCCCATGACTGAATATATACATAGACTTTTGGTACGGTGGGCTCAGCGCTGGGGTGATGATTTTGATGGGATGATATTACATTATTCTAGTAACAGTACTCCTAATAATAATGTTCCATTCTTTATGCTTGGTAAGGAAGCTGAATATCTGGAGTCGTCATGTATGGACAGGGCCATACTAATGTTAGAAGCCTGGCAAGAATATGGCGATGAAGTCATAGATAAATTGAAAGAATCATCTAAAGCTAAAATAATTGAAATACCTTTCGAGAAATTTGTTAGAGACCCCGATCCTTATGTTAAGGAAATCGCTGATGCATTGGATACCAATATTGATTGGATAACGAAACGTATGTTAAAAAAACAAGGTGTTCCAAGGGTGTCTACTTCGGATGCGCCAGTTAATAAAGCGTATATAAAGTTAGGTTGGAGTGCTCCGACAAAACACAGTACTATATTTCAAGACTTTGAAGCATCAAGAGAAGAGGCTAAAAAAACAGCATCCTTACAAGCGATGAATATCCTTGATAATATATCGGATAAATATATTAAGAGATATAAAATCGAATAAAGATATTTAAATTTTAGATTATACACGAGAATAAATTAATGAAAGTACTGATAACTACAGTCCCATTTGGGGATAAAAACCGATTACCGATCGAAATGCTTGAAGCTGAGGGTATTGAGTATTTAATAAACCCAACTGGAAAGAAATTGCTCGAAGATGAATTAGCTGAAATGGTCACAGACTTTGATGTAATTATAGCAGGGACTGAACCCATTACCGACAAGGTAATGGAAAGAGCAAGTAAGCTTAAGCTAATTTCACGTGTTGGAATTGGGTTAGATAGTGTTGACCTTATCGCCGCAAAACGTCGTGGTATAAAAGTCTCCTATACACCTGATGCACCAGCACCGGCAGTTGCCGAATTAACTATGGGGATAATACTTACATTATTACGTTCTGTACATGTTTCAAATATGCAAATGCATGCTAGGAAATGGCAGCGAATATTTGGTCGTCGATTAGCCGAGGTCACTATTGGTATTATTGGTGTAGGTCGAATAGGTGGTCGTGTAATCCGCCGTATGCAAGGATTTGGAACACCAAGAATTTTAGTTAATGATTTAACACCTGATTATACTTTAAATCCTGAATTTAAGTTGGAGTGGATGACAAAGGAGGAAATATACAAAGAAGCTGATGTAATTTGTGTTCATCTTCCACTAACTCATTTGACAAAAAATATGATTCAAAAAGAACAGTTATTAAATATGAAGTCTGATGCCATTGTTATAAATACTTCTCGTGGTGGAATTATTAATGAACAAGATCTATATGATGTAATGAAATCAGGGCACTTAAGTGGTGCAGCTATTGATGCTTTTGAAGAAGAACCATACATGGGTAAACTTACAGAGATTGAACGATGCCTTCTAACCGCACATATGGGTTCTATGTCAATAGATTGCCGCACCAGAATGGAAATAGAAGCTACACAAGAGGCAGTAAGATTTCTAACAGGGAAACCGTTAGAAAGCGAAGCACCACTAGTCGAATATAATGTACAAAGCCAAGGGTTATAATTTTGGGCACTAAGTCTAACCAGTCTAAGATAGCCACAGTATTTGGTGGAAGTGGTTTTCTTGGTTCGCATGTTGCTGATAAACTAAGCGATGCAGGTTATCAGGTTCGCATCTACGATAAAACTTCTTCGCCTTGGATACGCCCAGAACAACAGATGTTGGTAGGTGATTTACTTGACGTGAATGGAATTAACGAAGCGATTGCAGGAGCTGAAGTTGTTTACAATTTTGCCGCCTTAGCTGATCTAAATCAAGCACTCAGCCAACCACTAAAAACTGTTGAGGTGAATGTCCTCGGTAATGTTCAGTTGCTTGAAGCATGTTGTGAACATAAGATTAAGCGATTTGTTTATGCAAGTACTGTTTATGTTTATAGTCGCGAAGGTGGTTTTTATCGCTGTAGTAAACAGGCTTCCGAGCACTATGTTGAAGAATATCAACGAGTTTATGATTTAGATTATACTATTTTACGTTATGGTTCACTCTATGGACCTAGGGCTGATGACAGTAATGGACTATTGCGCATTGTTCGTAATGCATTGGAGACTGGTGTTATAAGCTACGAAGGAAGTCCTGATGCATTACGTGAATATATTCATGTAGAAGATGCAGCTCAGGCAAGTGTTGTTGCATTAGGTGATGATTTTAAGAATCAAAGTGTTGTGCTTACCGGGCAGGAGCCTATGCGCGTTGTTGACTTGTTAAAGATGCTCGCGGAAATATTCGGTGCACCTGATTCAGTTAAGTTTATCGATGGAGATTATGCTGGGCATTATGTTCGTACTCCTTATTCTTATCAACCAAAATTAGGTCGCAAATATGTTTTGCCTTTACACGTTGATTTAGGTCAAGGTTTGTTGCAACTTATTGATGATGTACGTAAAAAAATGGATACAAAGTGCGAGTTGTTCGAGTAGAAGTAGATAAAGTAACAAGTTACGGTGTGCTTGAAAAAGAGAATATTTGTCTCTGGACTGATGCACCATGGCTTGGAGGTCAGTCAACGCAGACGATAATTCCCCTTACTCAAACTCGATTACGTGCTCCGTGCAATCCTAGCAAAATAATTGGGGTTGCAATTAACTTCCCTGGCGCGACAGGTTTGGCTACTGATTTTAAAGAACCTCTGGTTTTTCTAAAACCTAGTACATCCGTTATTGGGCCGAATGATATAATTGTAAGCCCTTTTTTAAATACGTATGTATGGGGTGAGTCAGAACTAGCCATTGTAATTGGAAATCGCTTATCGCACGCTTCAAAAGATGAAGTGCTAAATGGTATCTTTGGTTTTACTATTGGTAATGATGTATCCGCAGACAATATACAGGGGTGGGATCATCATCTTGCACGTTCTAAGTCAGCGGATACCTTTTGTGCACTGGGGCCTTGGATAGATACAGATTTTGATCCCAGTGAGAAATTAATTAAAGGTTATCACAATAATAAACTACTTCGTGAAGGAAGAGCTGATGACCGTCTTTGGGCTGAGCCTAATCTATTGGTCTGGCTTAGCAGTTGGATGACTTTAGAACCAGGTGATGTAATTCTAACAGGAGCACCTACACGTGTTCGTGAACGTGTTTATTTTCAACAAGGTGATTCTTATACTTATACTATCGATGGTCTGGGTGAATTAATAAATGTCTACGAGAGTAAATATGAACACTAAACATTTTAAGCTTGTTGATTTACCTATTTACGTTTTTGATTTCGATGGAGTTGTTTGTGATAGCACCGATGAGTGTATGGTTACATCCTGGAATGCTTGGATGCGTTGGCAAGGGCGTGATGAATTTCGTCGTTCAGTATCAGAATTTGAGGCTGTTGAATGTAAAAAATTTCGTACATTGCGTCCCCGAGTACGTGGTGCTGGTGAGTACTATTTACTACATAGATCCATGGATGAAGATATATTTATTGATGATCAAAATGCTTATGACAATGTTCAATTACAGTGGCAAGAACATTTGATTGCCTTCAAAGAAATTTTTTTCGAAATGCGTGATACTCTTCGCAAAGAAAATATAGATAAATGGATTGATCTACATCCCGTGTATCAGGAAGTTATTACGAGTATGAAAGCATTTCACAGTACCGGCCAACTTTATATTGCAACCATGAAAGATGCAGAATCAGTGCAACATATACTTGGTAAACAAGGTTTAAATATGCCATCAAGTCACTTATTTGATGAATCTCAAATATCCTCGAAGGTGCAGGCATTAAATATGATTAGAGAGCAAGTTGGATGTAATAAAACCGACATCATATTTATCGATGATAATGTGACTCATTTACTTGCTCCTAAGTCAGACGGTTATACTGTGCTGATGACAACATGGGGTAGGACTTTACCTGAGTATATTGATTTGGCAAATCAACATAATATTTCAATGATTAAAATTAACGACATAGTGAATATGACACCATGTTGAGTTTACGTAACGAAAAAAGAGAAATATCAAGATATGCAAGCAAAATGTAGAATGTGTGGTTGTGACGTGGCATCCCCATTGTATGAAGGGAAAATCCGACAAGGTGGAGTTGGGTCACAGACGGTTGACGGGTATAAGATACTTAAATGTGAATATTGTGAGTTTGTGTATTTAAATCCATTACCTGAGAATCTTGATTCTTTCTATGAAACCCATGAATATCGTTCTCAGTGGGATTATGATTTTGCTCCTGAGGATATCCATAAAAAATACGATGCAGAACAGAATGAGCGTATTTCAAGAATTGGTATTCAAAATATTAGAGGAAATAAAGTACTTGATCTTGGAGCTTCAGCGGGAATATTTCTTGATACTGTACAAAGTTTGGCATCTGAAACAATAGCAATTGAACCCTGTTCTGTATATAAAGATTATTTGCAAGATCGTGGCCATAAATATTTTGCTTATCCAGAAGATGCAATTAAAGCTGGAGTTGAAGTAGATATCGTTACAAGTTTCGATGTAGTTGAACATGTTACTGAGCCGTTAAACTTTATCAAGGCAGCTTTTTCGTTATTAAAACCAGGTGGAACTTTTGTTCTCTCTATGCCAAATCTTAACGATTTAATACTCAGTTGCCAAAAAACAGCATTTGAACCTTTCTTTTTTCAAGTTGCCCATATCAATTACTTTTCTCCAAGTATGATACCAAACCTTTTTGAAGGAAGTGGTTTTAGTGATATTAATATAGGTTTTTTACATAAATATGGAATTGAGAATCTTGTGCAGTGGAGTAAGTCAGGAGCTCCGGGGAAAGTGGACGAGATAAGTCACCTTTTTGACTGTGGATTTAATACACATTATCGTGCAGAGATTGAACGTTTGGGAATAGCGAGCCATCACTTTATAACAGCTAAGAAATTACAATAAAACAGTTGTAGAATTTTCAGTGGATGCTTAATCCCACCATATTTATGGTAAGTTGAAGTTAATTGAAATCACACAGGTAACTCAAGAACATGATTAGTATTTTGCATAGTTTCAATGTATACAAAAGAAGCTTCTCGAGTTTCTTTATACTCTGAAAAAAATAAAATGTTAAGTTATATGTTACTCACATTAATTAGAGGTGGTGTTGGATAAATTATGAAAATTGTTGTTGGTATTCCAGTTCGTATGGGGTCGACTCGCTTTCCAGGTAAGCCACTATGTGATATTTATGGTAAGACGATGATTGAACACTGTTATCGGCGTTGCTCTCTAAGCAAGTACACGACCAATCTTTTTGTAGCTGCGTGTGATTCTGAGATACAGGATGCTGTTGAAGGGTTTGGCGGTAATGTCATAATGACGGATAAAAATATCCAACGACCAGGACTGCGAGTGGCGGCTGCGGCTGAAACGTTAGATTTGGATGATGATGATATTGTTGTTGTTGTTCAGGGCGATGAACCTCTTGTGCATCCAGATATGATTGATTTAGCAATACAACCACTGTTAGACGAAGATGATATTTATGTTTCTAATTTGACCGCAGAACTGAGCGATGAGGAATGGAAAGACCCAGGTGAAATAAAAGTTGTCTGCGATCTAAAAATGAATGCAATGTATATGTCGCGCTCACCTATTCCTTCTATTGCTCATGAAGAACAACGTGCTAAATGGTGGAAACAGGTCTGTATTATGCCTTTCCGTTGGCACTTTATGAAAAAATTTAATCATGAACTGGCTCCAACGCCATTAGAACTACAAGAGTCGATTGAAATGATCCGTGCACTTCAACACGGTTACAAAGTACGAATGGTTCCCTCCACGTATGTATCTAAATCAGTTGATACAGATGATGATCGAAAAGTAGTGGTGGAATTAATGAAAAATGATGGCGTTTATCAACAGTACAAGGATTTATAATGAAGTTTGCTATTAAAGAGAGAATGCAAAATGGTGAAGCGGTATTTGGTACGTGGTGTATGTTACCTTCGAGTTTTGTTGTTGATGTGATTGCTCGTACAGATATTGATTTTGTAATTTTAGATTTGGAGCATGGAACCTTAAGCTGGGAGACTGCAGAAGAAATGGTTCGTGCCGCACAATTGCACGGTTGTCAACCAATTATACGCGTGGGTGATGACCAAGAAAATACTATTCTACATGCCTTGGAAACAGGTTGTGAGGCAATAATGGTACCGCATGTTTCTTCCGTTATAGCTGCTGAAAAAATTGTTGCCGCTGCACGTTATGCTCCAATTGGTGCGCGAGGTTTATCTCCTTATACTCGTTGCCACGGTTATACTCATGAAGGTTTAGCTGAGAGTATGGAACGGCATGCTGATGATACCCTTGTTGGTATTCTAGTTGAAGGTATAGAAGGCATTAATAATCTACCTGAGATAGCCAAAACAAAAGGTATCGATTTAATTTATCTTGGTATGTACGATATCTCGCAGTCCGTTGGTTTGTCTGGACAACTTGAGCATCCAAAAGTAGTTGAACAGCTAGAACACTGTCTTGATGTGATTCTTGAAAGTGGCAAGTTAGCGGGAACTTTTTCACGTGATATAGCTACATGTCGTAAATTTCGTGAAATGGGCTTTCATTTTGTGGCGTATGTAGCAGATAGTTATGCACTTGGTAATTTTTTTAAAAATGCAGCAACTGAATATAGACTGTAATTGAGGTGCCAGGTTGATTTTGTATTTAAGTATGCGCTTAAATAAATTTTATATTAGTAAAAAGTTTCGTAATTTTTATTCGAGTGTATATGTACTCAAATTACTAACAGGTAGTATCAATGTTAAAGAAAAAAATTAAATCGGTGTTCAATAGTTTTGGTTACGACATAATTCGTCTACAAACTGACGTAAATATTGAATCTGAATTCTATGAGTATTTGAATATAGTAAGAAGTAATACGATGGTGGTTGAGTCAGGATTGTATTCATTATATCGTCAAGCACTATTTTGCGAAACTTCTAATGTTGTAGGCGACTATGTAGAGTGTGGCGTATGGAAGGGAGGTGCTGTTGGTCTTATGGCTCTGGTTAATATGAATCATGGTGGTTATAGACGTCAACTTCATCTTTTTGATTCCTTTGAAGATATATGTACACCAGACGAAAAAATTGATGGAGCTAGAGCTATCAATGAGGCCAAATCATGGTACAGCGAAGGTGGTACAAATAAACACGATGTTGCCATGAAAGGTTTTTATGATAAATTTGGTGGGCATGGCACGATAAAAGAAAATGAAGATCTCATTTTACAACGTATTGCTTACGATAAGGATAATGTACATTTTCACAAAGGGTGGTTCCAGGATACCTTACCTCAGTGTCATAATTTGATTTCGAAAATTGCAATACTACGTATTGATGCAGATTGGTATGCTTCAACAAAGGTCTGCTTAGATCATTTGTTTAATAAGGTCGTGATAGGTGGTTTTGTAATTATTGATGATTACGGTGCCTACGATGGTTGTCGTAAAGCGGTTGATGAATATGTTAAGTCTACTGGTAAGTTGTTATTTCTGAATCGGGTCAATTCAGAAATAAGGTACATTATAATTTCTTAATGAAATAAATTATCCATGACAAAATTAGTCTTTATTTCGGGCTCTCCAGTTTCAAGAATTGTAGGGGAGAAATACAATGCTAGCTATTATGTAAGCAAAGGGTTTTCAGTTGAATATTGGGATCTTAGTCGTATATATTACAATGAAAGAGCATTAGGGTTATATTTTGGTGGTCATGAAGAGTTTCGATTTAAGTTTCCAATCGAAAAACAATTTCACACTAAGTTAGAAGTAGAAAAAGCGCTACAACAAATTGAACGGCAAACTATAATTTGCCATACGGACTTCAATGTTAATGATGATTATTGGTTGCGTAGGTTTTATAAGAAACACAATATTTGTTACTACACTGGACCAAGGAGGACCTCTGCACGCTTTGCTTATCAGAAAGGAAATGGCTTAGATCTTACGACTTTTTTACATAAGGCTATCTCGGTGATTAAAGTTCGTGCTCGTCTATCTTATTTCAAACAAAAATTTTTTCGTTTTTTGTTTAAAAATACCAACTTTTATCAAAAGCCTGCATTTGTAGTTGGTTCAGGAACCTTGGGTCGAAAAGAATTTTTGAATGTAAGTCAGGCACGATATTTTATAAGTGTTCCTTCAGCTGATCTTGTTTGGGATCCGTTACCAAAAATAGTAGAAGGCCGATACTGTGTATATATAGATGATTCTGTTGTCTATTCACCCGATCAAAGTATGCTTAAAGATAAACAATCAACATGTAATGATATGTCAATATATTCAGAGAATATTTGTAAAGTATTTGAATTAATTGAAAAATCTCTAGACTGTAAGGTTGTGATAGCGGCATCCGGTAAATATGATTATCAAGACAATGATATATTTGGCGATAGAAAAATAATTTACATGAAAACTAACCAGCTTATTCAGTATGCCGAGATAGTTATAGGTCATTCTTCTTCGGCTACATGGCAAGTGATCGCAGACTTGAAACCAATTATTTTGTTATGGGACCAATCATTCATAAAAGCTAAAAATGTGGCTATTACATTACAAGCGGCTTTTTTAGGTATTACACCCATTCTAGCTACAGAATTGACCACATCTGATTTGAAAAATATTAAAGTAAATGCTGAAAGTTATCATAGATTAAAAGAAGAATATTTTTGCGAAGAGGGTATTCGAGGATCTATAGAGGAAATAATAGAACAACAGTTGCATCGTTGTATTTAATTGAGTTGTGGAGTCACTTAAATATATACACGCCTATCGCAGAAATACGTGTTTAATTTCATAATGCCAATAATATAAGGCGAAATAGTAAAATGGATAATATGCTAAAAACATCTTCGTATAGTAATAAAGTTAGTGCAGTAAATAAATATAAAATTGCTGTTGTCAATGTAATTTATTTAAATCAAGTAGTTTAATTGGATATGAGAGTTGTACATTTCACAAACAATGATTTTGATGGTGCTGGTCGCGCTGTTCAGCGATTAAACTTTGGATTGCGAGAAATCGGTGTTGATTCGATTATGATTGTATTACTTAAACATTCTATCGACTCACAAATACATGTAATTGGTTCAGGCGTTTCAATTAGAAAAAGAATTGAACACATAAAAAAAACAATAACTAATTTAAAATTCAGTTTGAGTAACTTTTTATTACTTATTCCACAATTACTAAAGAGGTTATGGCAATTACGATTGAGGTTATATTGGAAACCACGATCATTGTTCAATTTTAACAACTCAAGTGTATCATTTAAAAAACTAAGGCCTTATTTTAATAATGCAGATGTAATTTGCTTTCATAGTGTTCAAGACATACTGACTTCAAGTGTGATTGAAAAAATATATAAAGAAACAAATGCTGTGTTACTTTTTCATCCTAGAGACATGGAACCCATGACTGGAGGCTGTCATTTTAATTTTGGGTGTGAAAAATTTAGCGAATCTTGTGGTTGCTGCCCTCAATTAGCAAGGGATGCTAGTCATGATTTTTCATATCTGAATTTACAATTAAAAAAAAGGAATTACCAGGGTGTTAAATTACATTTAATAGCAAGTAATGGGTATGTCAAAAAACGTTTACAGAACTCACTCTTTAAAAATAATCCGATTTCCATAATCTATATGGGAATCGAGCCAGAGAGATATAATGAAATTGAGAAAAACAAAGCAAGAAATAAAATAAATTTACTGCAAGATGAAAAAATTATTTTATTCGGATGTTTTAATGCTAGTGACAAAAGAAAAGGGGCGCATTTACTAAAGGAAGCTTTACAAAATCATTTTTCACCAATGAGTCAAAATGAGTTTAAAAAAAATAATGTACGGCTTGTAACATTTGGAATGTTAAATGGGTTTGATTTTAATGATATCCCGGTTAAGTGGACTCATTTGGGTCAAATAAATAATTCAAAGAAAATGAATTTACTATATCGATCAGCTGATGTTTTAGTTAGTCCTTCAACGGATGATCTAGGACCAACAACAATACAAGAAGCTTTTATGAATGAATTGCCAATAATTTCGTTTAAGTTAGGAATAGCAGAAGATTTTATCATAAATGGTGTTAATGGGTTTTGTATACCTTGTTTTGACATAGAAAAACTTGGAGATGCGATTAAAACTATTTTAAGTGTAAAGATTGATAGGGCATATTTGAATTATCCTAAGTTATTAGAATTGCGAAAACAAAGCACATTAGAATATGAGGCAAATGCATATATGAAAATTATTAAATCAGAGTATCATTCTCATTTAAATGGGCGTGGTAATTAATGCGTGTCTTAGTTACTGGTGGAGCAGGATTTATTGGATCCGCTGTTATACGTTATATTATAAATAATACTACGCACTCTGTAGTTAATGTAGATAATTTAACCTATGCCGGAAATCTGGAATCATTAACTGAAATTAATAAAAGCAATCGTTACACTTTTGAGTATGTAGATATAACAAATCAATGTGCAATAACTGACGTTCTTGAAAAGTATAATCCAAATGCAATTATGCACTTAGCTGCAGAGAGTCATGTGGATCGATCAATTGATAAACCAGACAGTTTTATTCAAACCAATATTGTTGGGACATATGTTTTATTGGAAGCTGCAAGGCTATATTGGCAAAAGCAATCTTTAAAATTTCAACATGATTTCCGTTTTCATCATGTGAGTACAGATGAAGTTTACGGAGATTTACACGATACGGAAGGATTATTTACTGAAGATAGTGTTTATGCACCTAGCAGTCCTTATTCTGCTAGTAAAGCTGCTAGTGACCATTTGGTTCGTGCTTGGCATAGAACCTATAGTATGCCAGTTTTAATTTCAAACTGCTCAAATAATTATGGTTCAAATCAATTTCCTGAAAAGCTCATTCCTCATATAATCATTAACGCATTAAACGGCGATTCTTTACCAATATATGGAAATGGTAATCAGATTAGAGATTGGCTTTATGTTGATGATCATGCAGTAGCACTTGTTAAAGTTATTTCGGATGGTAAGGTAGGAGAAACTTACAATATTGGCGGGAATAATGAACTCACTAATTTATCTGTGGTGGAAATGATTTGTCAAATTCTCGAAGAACTTGTTCCTGAACTTAAAAAAAATGGTGTCAAGCAGTATACGGATCTTATTAAATTTGTTGAAGATAGACCCGGTCATGATGCTCGCTATGCAATTGATGCAACAAAAATTGAAAGAGAATTAAACTGGAAGCCACAAGAAACATTTGAAACTGGTTTACTTAAAACTGTAAAATGGTATTTAGAAAATGAACTATGGTGGAAGAATGTTTTAAGTGGTGATTATCGTCTTGAACGCATTGGTTGTGATAAAAAAATTAAAGAGCATGATTTAAAATGAAAGGTATTATTTTAGCAGGAGGTAGTGGTACACGTTTATATCCGATTACATTGAGTATTTCAAAACAATT